>JBDNJH010000093.1:0-12622 GCA_041687875.1 Flavobacteriales bacterium
GTGGTGAACGATTGTCCTTTAGATGTAGAAGTCTTTGAGGATGAAGATGAGCTTTGCCTAGGCGAATGTGTCGAGATTTGGGCAGAAGTAACGGGCGGAAACCCAAGCACCTACAATTACGCGTGGAGCAATGGCCTGCCCAACTCAGCAGGGCCGCATTTGGTTTGCCCGAGTGCTACCACCTCCTATTCGGTAATAGTGAGCGATGCAGGACCATCGGCTCCCGATACAGACCAAACGACTATCACCGTTCATCAACCGCCTGTTATTGACCCAATACCAGCGGTTTGCGAAAACGTAGCCCCGTTTCCTATTACGGCAACGCCCGTTGGTGGAGATTGGAGCGGATCTCATATCAATGGTCCCATGGGAGTTTTTCATCCCGATTCGGGAGATGGAACGCCTTGGACCTACTACACCGATTTGAACGGATGTTCTGATTCGGTACAGTCGCAAGTAAATCAGATATGGGCCGGATACGACCAAGCAGCCTGTCCTGCATCGGCAGCTTTTCAATTAACAAACGGATTCCCAACGGGAGGTACGTGGTCAGGATTATTTACAACGCCTAGCGGCATCTTCAATCCATCCACAGCAGGAACATATTCTATCATCTACACAACCGTTGATGGCTGCACCGATACCAAGTTGGTGAGGGTAGAAAACATCATCATGCCACCCGATATGACGGTGTGTGAGTCTGACCCTCAGTTCAATTTCAGCGTAACTCCATTCGGTGGTTCTTGGAGCGGAAACGGAGTCACCAATTGGTATTGGGCATCCTACGACCCTGGCGTTGCTGGCGAAGGAACGCATACCATCACCTACGATTTGAACGGATGTTCTGCCACGGTGGATGTCACCGTTACAGGAATTAACGCGGGTGGAGATTACGTCATTTGTCCCGAAGAAGCCCCCATCCAACTTACTGGAAGTCCAGCAGGAGGCACGTGGAGCGGCATTGGTGTTTCTCCTTCGGGATTGTACGACCCAACAATTACTCCTATATATGTAGATGATGTGGTGACGTATTCCATCAACGGTTGTTCTGATACACGAATCATTTACGTAAGGCAAACAACCATCGAATGGACCAACTTGGATTTCTGTTTGTATGACGATGAACTCACCTTAAATTATGCTGGAATTCATCGCTACCCAAACGGAGGAACGTGGTCTGGACCAGGAACAGACAACATTGGAGACGGCCATTTCAATCCTGCCATTGCCGGATCCGGAACGTACACCTTATACTATGAGGCTAACACTTGCATCGATAGCACCATCATGATTGTGTACGAGAATACGATGGTCGACACCTCCATCTGCAAGATGGGCAATCCCATTCAAATGATGGCGCTTCCAACCGGTGGAACATGGACAGGAGATGGCATTATTTCGCCAAGCGGAATGTTTGACCCCGAAGATGTTTCGGCTGGCATCAACTGGGTTTATTATCAAGCACCAAGCGGTTGCTGGGATTCGGCCATGGTGGATGTCTATCAACTCCAACCTGCCGACATTATCGGTTTGGCAAACACTTATTGCTTCATCGATTCGGCCATTCCGTTGATTGGTCTTCCTGCCGGTGGCGTGTTCTCGGGCAATGGAATGACGGACACTATTTTCAATCCTTCCCTTGCGGGAGAAGGCATTCATACCATTCGTTACGATTATGGCAGTGCGGGTTGCGAGGTGAATGATAACGTGCTTGTATCCGTCAGTGCGCCCATCACTGCTACGCGTATCGGTCAAGGCGATGCCATTTGTCCGGGAGAAGCGATAACCGTGGGAGTTGAAGCCATAGGTGGCGATGGCACTCCTTTTACCTACGAATGGGAACCTAACGTAACGTGGTTCTCATCCATAGAACTCTACCCCGATTCTTCTACCGCCTTTACCATCATCACTTCTGATGGTTGTTCTGATTCAGTCACAGATGTGGTGCAGATATTTGTCTATCCAAAGTTCACCGCCACCTTCGTTACCAGCGATACCCTATGCTATGGAAACACGGGCTACGCCACGGTTGTGGGCACGCCATATTCTGCCAATTATGTGTACGAATGGCACACAGCTCCACCCGTTTTTGGTGATACGTATTATGGCGAAGTAGCGCAAACTTATTCGGTCACCATCACCAATCTGCATGATGGCGAATGCACCTTCGATACCAGCATTACCATTCCTGCATTCCCGAATGTGTCGGCCTATTTCACTCCAAACCCGAACGGGCCTTGTATGCGCGAGTCAGATCCCAATGCAGAGTTCATCGACCTAAGTCAAGGTGCTGCCCGTGGCACATGGGATTTTGGTGATGGAACAATGGAGGATTACGTTTATGGCACCTATCCCACCCACGAATATGGCGATACAGGCACCTTCACCGTGACCCTTTATGTGGAGAATGAAATGAGCACCTGCACCGATGAGTTTGCCTTTGATGTATGCGTGCAACCCGAGTTCACGCTATGGATACCCAATGCCTTTACCCCTGATGGCGATGGCCTGAACGACCTGCTTGAAATTGTTGGCACAGGCATCATCGAATTTGAATTTCAGATCTCTAGCAGTTGGGGCATTGAGCTTTTTAAGATGCATTCCATTGATGATCCCTTTTGGGATGGCACCTTTAAGGGCGAACAGGTGCAACAAGACCGTTACGTATATGAAGTGTATGCCAAGGCAAACCACTTGGGCGGTGTGAAGTTTGAGAAATCAAGCGGGTATATTCATGTTATTAGGAATAACTAGGCGGTGCAAGCAAGACCTAACAGGTTTTAAAAACCTGTTAGGTCTTCGAAATCTAGCAGTTACTCCCTCCTCTTCGAATCCACCAAAATCGTGACGGGTCCATCGTTCACCAATTCCACATCCATCATGGCGCCAAAAATGCCACAGGCAACTGGCTGGTAAAGCATACCCGATAGTTTGGTTTTGAATTGCTCGTATAGCGGTTCGGCCTGCTCGGGGCGGGCTGCCTTTATATAGGAAGGGCGGTTACCTTTTTTGGTGCTGGCATGCAGCGTAAACTGCGAAACAACCAAGGCTTCTTGGCCATTCTCCTCCAACGAGACATTCATCACACCTTCATCATCATTAAAAATGCGCATGCGGCAAATCTTACCGCACAGCCATTCAATGTCATCTTGCGTATCTGCCGCTTCTATACCTAGCAAGATAAGTACCCCATGACCGATGCAACCGACCACGTTTCCATCGACCGTTACGGATGCCCTCTTTACGCGTTGCAGAACCACTCTCATGCTGCAATAATAAACATGTTTAAATCTTGATGTTGCCCCTACAAGCAATTGTATATTTTTGAACCAATGTCAAAACCCGGTGCAGACCAACTTTCGCTTCCTCTCACGCAATTCGCGATTGTTGATATTGAGACCACTGGCACCATCCACGATGGCAAAATCACGGAGATAGCTGTCATCATTCATGATGGCACAAAAGAGTTGGAACGCTTCACAACCTTGCTCAATCCACAGCGGAAAATAGATTTCTACGTGGTTAAACTCACGGGCATAACCGACCGCATGGTAGCAGATGCACCTTTGTTTGCCGAACATGCCGAACGCATCTTCGAAATGACAAAGGACCGCGTGTTTGTTGCGCACAACGTTTCGTTCGATTATGGTTTCCTGAAAAAGGAATTCGCCAACCTAAAAATGGAATTTAAGCGAGAAACGCTCGATACCATCGACATTTGCCGCAGGATTATTCCCGATTTACCTTCCCACAGTCTAGGGAAACTATGCGCCACGTTGGGCATAGAAATGGACAGCCATCACCGTGCATTGGACGATACCGCTGCCACGGCAACGCTCTTCCAACGGTTGTTTCAGAAAGACCCGACCACGGTTTTTAGTCGCATAAAACCCGACATGCCAGATGTGCGGATACCACCCAATCTTCCGCCTTCCGAGCTCGAAAAGCTACCCACAGGAGCGGGTATCTACTATTTCTATGATGGCGATGAGCAGATTCTCTACGTGGGAAAAAGTATCAACATCAAGAAGCGGGTGCTCAGTCATTTTCATCCAAAAGAGAAGAAGAAATGGGCAGAACTTTGGAGAGCGGTGCATTCCATTTCGTTTGAAGAAACGGGCAGCGAACTGGTGGCGCTCTTGCTCGAATCGCAGGAAATCAAGAAGCTGCAGCCTCCCATCAACCACTCGCAGAAACAGCCTAATTTCTCGTATGGCATTTATGAGAATGTAGATGAACAAGGCTACATCAACCTTGCCATCAAACAGAAAAGAAACCTTGAAGGCGAACCACTGGTGGAAATTCGCTCCTATTTTGAAGGCAAACGTCTGCTGCTGAAACAAGCTCAAAAACACGAGTTGTGTCAGTGCTTGTTGGGACTTCAAAGCCCCAAAGGAAACTGCTTTCAGTATCAGATAAAGCAATGTCGCGGTACCAAAATGGGACTGGAAACAGCCGAGGAATACAACAAGCGAATCGATGCTGCCAAAACCTCGCTAGGCATGACCATGAACAACACGCTCGTCATTGGCAGTGGAAGAACCAACGAAGAATACTCGCTCGTTCAGATTGAAGACGGGAAATACGTGGGCTACGGTTTTATCGAAAAGGAAGAAGCCAATCAACCGCTCGAACACATTCTGGAATTCATCCGCAGGCAGAACGACAATCCAGATACGCGAAAGATCATCCTCAACTACCTCAGCAAAAACAAGAAAGACAAGGTTATTGTCTACAAAAAAAGCCCCGACCAAGGCCGGGACTTTTGATTGTTCAGTTACTGAGTTATTGGGTTAATGGTTATTAGGGAAGGGCGCGGTTCGGCAACTATTCACCCAATAACTAATAACCATTAACAAACCTATCCAACTCACTCACGCTGCTCGAGAACCAGAACACATCATTTACAATGAAGTAATTGCCGGGGTCTGCCACAAACTCGTAGCCGAATTTGGCAAGTTCAAGTCGGGTCGATTCAAAGCTCATCAGTTGCATTAGTTCGCGCATCTGTTCGGAGGTCACTCCATTCATCCGAACCCCTTGTTTCGCTACACGCAATTGATCCGAATCAAAACTGTGCGCCTTTATGGTGTGTACCAATCGGCTGAACACTTCAGGGTACATGCCCTGCGCAGGAGGAGTTCCGCAGAACCCGGGTCCCACCTGAAGTTGCGGTGGTGGTTGAGGAGTATAATGCTGATGTGGAGTATGCAGGATCGCTCCAGGAGGATTCTGATAGCCGTCCCAATAGCTCGGTCCCTGATGAGCCAAAGGGGTAGCGCCCACCTTCATCCCACCTCTTCCAACCGTAGCCACCACATGCGATGCAACCGGAACATTGATATTGCCGCTGAATAACACACCTTGGTTGCCCCAAGCACCCGGACGAAGAACCTGCAGCGTGTGATTTCCTGCCGCCAATTGCTGAATAAAAACAAAGTTGTTGGCCGAAACATATTGCTGCCCGTCCAGCACAATAATGCTGTTAGGTCTATGGCCCGAAAGGCTTATCTGCAATTGTGAAGCGGGCGGATGCGCCATCATAAGAACAGCCGACAGAACAAAAGCTAAAGTGGAAGTAAAAGTTTTCATGGCTTCTAGTTTTTAAAGGTTCGGTTAGACTAAACCAATTGGCGTGCCAATCGGAATTTCCTTCACTGAGCGTGGTCGAATTGAAAGAAATTGAAGTGGGCGCGTCCCCGAAAAAA
Source organism: Flavobacteriales bacterium (assembly GCA_041687875.1). Lineage (GTDB taxonomy): Bacteria > Bacteroidota > Bacteroidia > UBA10329 > UBA10329 > UBA10329. The sequence goes on from JBDNJH010000093.1 coordinate 5,709, forward strand.
AATCGGGGCCGGGCTGTACGCTGTATCTTATTTCCGCCTTCATTTCGACTTCGCTCAATGAAAGCGGAAATAAGGATGCCGCTTCCATCCCTCGCGCGGGTGCCACCTGCAAAGTTTAGCCCCGCCAAAACACTCTTACCCCTTTGTGTGTTGTTTTACAAAACCAACCAACATGAAACTCCTCATCAGCTACCTCCTTACCACCGTTGTTTTCTTCGCCATCGACCTTGTTTGGATTGGTCTTGTAGCTAAAAAGTTCTACTGGAGCAACATGGGACAACTACTTAAAGAGGATGTGAATTGGGTGGCTGCCCTCATCTTTTACCTGCTATACATAGGAGGAATCTTCGTTTTTGCCATCTTACCTTCGGTAGAAAACGATTCCTTAAAACATGCCATTTTATATGGTGCCCTGTTTGGTTTCTTCTGCTACGCCACGTACGACCTTACCAATTTGGCCACGCTTAAAGGATTTCCAATGAAAGTGGCTGTGGTAGATATGATTTGGGGCACCATCCTAACAGGCTCGGTCAGCACGGCCGGATTCTATATCACACGTTGGATACACTAACAGCAATTTAGTTTCTCGTTTGTGGCGACTATCTTGTCGTCCCAATGCTTCAACTCACCACACGATTTCCACAAAAACGCGCCTTCATCACAGGCGCAGGTTCCGGATTAGGACTTTGCCTCTGTAAAGAACTCGCTGCCGATGGTTGGACTATTGGCATGAGCGACATCAATGGAGTTGCATTGGAGAAGGCAGCCACAGGAATTCAAGCATTAGGCGGAACTCCTCTGACCTACGGTTTAGATGTTTCAGACAAGGATGTCTACCGCATTGTTTCAGAGAAATTCCTTACACAAGTAGGCGGCATCGACCTGTTAGTGAACAACGCGGGTGTTGGCGATGGCGGATATGTAGAAGAATACGGTCTCGACAACTGGGATTGGCTGTTGAGTATCAATCTCCATGGCGTAATCTACGGGAATGCGCTTTTCATCCCTCAATTCAAGAAGCAGAAAAGTGGTACCATCATCAATGTGTCAAGTGCCGCAGCCTTTACCAGTTTGCCTAGAATGGCTGCATACAACGTGAGTAAAGCGGGAGTAAGAGCACTATCCGAAACCATGTCGGCCGAACTTCATTCTCACGGGGTTCAAGTAACGTGTGTGATGCCCACTTTCTTCAAGACAAAAGTGATGCAAAGTGCTCGGGGAAATGCAGATGAAGTAGAAATGTCAAAGATGATATTCGCCACATCAGACCTCACACCCGAACGGGTTGCGTCTTACGTGCTTAAGAAAACGGGTAAAGGCCGTTTTCATGTCATTCTCCCGGCCGATGCCAAGTTCATGTTCTTTATGAAACGATTCTTTCCGAGTCTACTACTGCGCATTTTCCGCCTTGGCGAAAAAAAGAAAGAAACGGTTAGAAAGCGATTAAAAGAGCGCTACGCAAATGCCGACAAAAAAGGCAAGGTTGACCACGAATACTTGAATTCAGTATTCGGAGATAAAAGTAAAGAGCACTTGAAAGACTTTTGATTTGTACGGCACAATGCCGTACATTTGTTGAAAGCGAAAAGAAGATGGAAGCACAATCAAATAAAGACGAGCGAATTGAACTTCGTGTATCGGCTAGTGATAAAATGATTTTTAGAAGGGCTCAAAAGTTAAGCGGAGATAAATCCTTTAGCGGCTTCATTGTAAGAATTGTTAAGCAGCAAGCCGAGGAAATAGTCTCAAACTACGATAAGGTTATTGCAACCGAAAAAGACCGCCAACTGTTTTTTGATGCCGTTTTTGGGAATACAGAACCGAATCAGAATTTGGTTGAAGCGGCAAAAAGATACAAGTCAAAAACTCCCTAGCCGTGGTTGTGGCTTTATTAGAAAAATCACACAACAGGAAAAGCTTTGAGTGTGAAGAAGATTCGCTGACCAACTATCTTAAACAGCAAGTAAATCAAGATATAAAAAAGCGATTGGCCACGTGTTTTGTAGCTGCTGATGAAAACCAAAATGTTATAGGATATTACACATTGACCAACGAAAGTCTCGGAAGAAATCTGATTCCCGAAAAGTATCTGAAGAAAGTTCCTACGCATTACAATGCTCCGGTCATACTACTGGGCAGATTAGCACGAGATATTAAAGCGAAGGGAACAGGATTGGGAGAACACCTTCTTTTAGATGCCTTGCTTCGTAGTTACACGTTATCAAACGAAAGTATTGGTGCTATGGCTGTAGTTGTTGACCCAATTAATGAACATGCTGTTGCATTTTACCGAAAGTATGGCTTTGAACAACTACCTGATAGCGAAAAGATGTTTCTTCCAATGAATGTGATTGGGAAATTAGTCTAAGAAAATTGCTTCAACAATCGTACGGCACAAAATCCGTATTCGCCTACAAAATAATCCCTCTCCCTCTCCGCCTTAGGTGGAAGGTCAGGAGGGGCTGGGTTTTAGACGTTAAATCGGAAATGCATCACATCTCCATCATTCACCACGTATTCCTTGCCTTCCACTTTCATCTTACCAGCTTCCTTTACGGCAGCTTCTGAACCAAGCGTTACAAAATCGTTGTAAGCAATGGTTTCGGCACGGATAAAGCCTTTCTCAAAATCGGTGTGAATAACGCCAGCCGCTTGTGGTGCCGTCATGCCTTTTTCAATCGTCCAAGCGCGAACTTCCTTCACACCTGCGGTGAAATATGTTTGAAGCTTGAGCAACTTGTAGGCTGAACGAATTAATTTATTCACGCCAGCCTCAGCCAAGCCCATGTCTTGCAAAAATTCTTGACGCTCTTCATAGGTGTCCAATCCCGCAATATCAGCTTCGGCTGCGGCAGAAATCAGAATCACTTCCGCGTTCTCATCCTTCACCGCTTCTTCAATTTTCTTACTGAATTCATTTCCAGAAACAACAGATGCCTCATCCACATTACAGACATACAGCACAGGCTTCAAGGTCAACAGTTGAAACGATTGCGCCAACTCCAATTGACTCTCGTTCATATCGGCAGCACGAGCAGATATTCCTTGCTCCAAGGTGGCTTTCAGAATGGTAAGCACGTCAAATTCAGCTTTCGCTTCCTTCTGTCCAATCTCAGCACCCTTCTTCACTTTCACCAAGCGCTTATCAACCGTCTCAAGATCTTTGAATTGTAGCTCGGTATCAATCACTTCCTTATCGCGAATAGGATCTACAGAACCATCCACATGGACAATATTCCCATCCTCAAAACATCTCAAAACATGGATAATGGCATCGGTCTCGCGGATGTTTCCGAGGAACTGATTTCCCAATCCTTCGCCCTTGCTAGCACCTTTTACCAGTCCGGCAATATCAACGATTTCGATGGTAGTGGGAACAACTCGCTCCGGATTTACCAACGATTCCAGCTTTTCCAACCGCTCATCAGGCACGGTAATCACTCCAATATTTGGCTCGATGGTGCAAAATGGAAAGTTTGCAGCCTGCGCCTTTGCGTTAGAAAGACAGTTGAAAAGTGTTGACTTCCCAACATTTGGAAGTCCTACTATACCACATTGTAAAGCCATAGCTCGATTTTTTGAGGCGGCAAAGGTAATCGAATGAACTATTGAATCGTCCGCAAATTGAAGCGGCCTCAAAGCACCTATACCTTATCAAAAGTTATTAACGCGGCTTTGTCTCGCGTAGGGCTTAGGCTACTTTTGAGGCTGAACCAATTAGCCACTCCATGCCATCAACGCAAGAACTAAAAAGCATCTGTTCGCAGACCCGAAGAGACATTGTAAGAATGGTAGCCGCTCCAAAATCGGGGCATCCTGGTGGTTCGTTGGGTTGTACAGAATTCTTCGTTTCGCTTTATCATGAAATCATGAAACCCAATGCCGCCAACTTTACAATGGACGGCAAAGGCGAGGATCTTTTCTTCCTTTCTAACGGCCATATCTCACCTGTTTGGTACAGCGTTTTGGCACGTTATGGATACTTTCCAATTGAGGAATTGAGCACGTTCCGTTTCCTTAATTCTCGCTTGCAGGGGCATCCAACCACGCACGAAGGATTGCCAGGCATAAGAATATCGTCAGGTTCATTAGGCATGGGACTTTCCTGCGGAATTGGTGCTGCGCTTTCTAAAAAACTGAATGGCGAAAGCAAGTTGGTTTACACGCTTCATGGCGATGGCGAGTTGCAGGAAGGTCAAATTTGGGAAGCTGCAATGTATGCCGCTGCCAATAAAATTGACAATATCATTGCCACGGTTGACGTTAATGGAAGACAGATTGATGGCGATACGGATGACGTGCTTGCTCTTGGAAGTCTTAGGGCAAAATTTGAGGCTTTTGGCTGGAAAGTGTTCGAATGTGACGGCAACAATTTGGAGGACTTGCTAAAAACCATGGCTGAGTGCAAAGCTGCAACTGGCAAGGGCGTTCCTGTTATCAACCTAATGAAAACCGAAATGGGCATGGGAGTTGATTACATGATGGGAAGTCATAAATGGCACGGAATTTTTCCAAATGCAGAGCAACTGGAAGATGCCCTTGGCCAATTGGAAGAAACGCTTGGAGACTACTAGTTGAGAATTTAGGAGCGAGGAGATAGAAGTGAGAAGCTGCGTCAATAGCCCAATTTCAAATCGAAAATCGCATATTGTTTAATGCAAATAATTGAACGACTAGCGCTAACGAATTACAGGGAGTAATTCTTAATTATTCATTCATAATTCTTAATTGAATATTAGAAAGCATATTTCTGTCTTGCTGTTGGGATTCGCGCTTCTGCTCGCTTTCAGCAATGGCGTCACTGCGCAGGAAAAAGAGAAACCGCTTAACCGTATTCTATTCGTTTTTGATGGCTCGCAGAGCATGTTCGGACATTGGGAAAGCGGGATGAAGATTGACATCGCCAAGCAACTGCTCAACGAGCTTTTGGACAGTCTGAAAAACGTGGACAACCTTGAAATGGCCTTCCGTGCTTATGGGCATCAAAGTCCGTTCATTTCAAGTACGCAACGCGATTGCAAGGACACACGGCTAGAAGTTCCTTTTGGTGGTGGTGGCGTAACGGCCATAAAGAAAGCATTAGGTAAGATACAGCCTAAAGGAACAACCCCAATTGCTTATAGTTTGGAGCAATCAGCGAAGGATTTCCCGCCCTGTGCAAATTGTCGGAACATGATTATTCTGATAACCGATGGTATTGAAGAATGTGATGGCGACCCCTGCGCGATTTCAATCGCATTGCAATCAAAAGGAATTGTGCTAAAACCCTTCGTAATTGGGATTGGTCTCGACCTCGAATTAATTGACCGTTTCAAGTGCATTGGAAGCTATTTCAACGCGAAGAACGAACGCTCGTTCAAAGACATCTTGAATGTGGTTATTTCTCAGGCCTTGAACCCCACTTCGGTTCAAGTTAATCTGCTTGACATTAACAGCAATCCGACTGAGACGGATGTAAACATGACCTTTTATGATGCCATTTCGGGACAGATGGTTTACAATATCATTCATACGATGAACCACCGAGGTTTGCCAGATACATTGAGCATTGACCCACTAACTACGTATCGAATTAAAGTTCATACGGTTCCGTCCGTTGAAAAGGACAGCATCATACTTATTCCTGGCATTCACAACATCATCGCCATTGATGCTCCGCAAGGTGACCTAATCATCAAAGTGCAAGGGAAGCATGATTATGAAAATCTTCAGGCAATTATTAGGCAAAAGGATAAAATAACCACACTGAATGTTCAGAAGGTTGATGACAAACAGAGATACTTAGTAGGAACGTACGACCTAGAAATCCTGACACTTCCACGGATGATTGTCAAAGGGGTGAATGTGGCTCAAAGTCATACCACCAAAGTTGAAATTCCACAGCCTGGCATGGCGCACATTATGCGGAAATCAAAAGGTGTTGGTGATGTTTTCCTCAAAGAAGGCATCAGTCTTACGTGGCTTTATTCATTGGATAGCGAACTCACTTCGGAAAGCATTCCGCTTCAGCCTGGCAGCTACAAAGTGGTATTCCGACCTACAGGATCGAAAAGGGCATTTTATACAATTGAACAGGATTTCACAATTTTCTCAGGCAAATCACAACTGGTTGAACTGAAATGAAGAAAGGGGGGAAATATTTTTTTTAGCCACAGAAACACAGAATGCACAGAGGTTTTCACAGAAATGATGTTGTTTTCGGCAAAAACCTTGTCCAATATCGGGACAAATTGTGTTTCAGTAGTAAATAGAATATGATGAGTAATTACTCAGAGAAAGACTTTCCACTTCAAAAAGAGACCGACATTATTATTGGTGCTGGAATTGAAGTACACAAAAGCCTTGGGGCTGGGTTTCTGGAGATTGTGTATAAAGATGCCTTGGAACTGGAATTCAAGCAACGTAAGACCATCTTTGAACGAGAGAAGGAATATCCTGTCAATTATAAAGGGGCAATTCTACCGCACTCATTCTATGCGGACTTTGTAGTTTTCGAAAAAGTGATTCTTGAAATCAAGTCAAAATCTGACATTGCTCACGAGGATATAGCTCAGACCCTTAACTATTTGAAATGTTCAGGGTGTAAGATCGGCCTAATTCTCAACTTTGGCCGATCAACCTTAGGAATAAAACGACTAACACTATAGCATGAAATGAACAGACCGCGTAGACAAAGATTTTCTCATGATCAACAGACGAAGCTATTTCCTTTTTTCTGTGAAAACCTCTGTGCATTCTGTGTTTCTGTGGCTAATAAAAAAATATTATGACGGTAGAAAAACTAACTGAAGACCGAGACACGCGTTCTGGATTTGGAGCTGGCCTCCAAGAATTGGGACAGGAGAACAAGAACGTTGTCGCACTTTGTGCCGACCTCACTGGTTCCCTCAAAATGGACGCCTTTGAGAAGGAAA
>JBDNJH010000094.1:0-15769 GCA_041687875.1 Flavobacteriales bacterium
GCAGGATTACCTAAAGTTCGCGTTTCTCCAGACCACGGAACTGGGTTTGGCATTGCGGGAAAAGGCGTTGCGAGTGCGCAATCTTTCCGAGATGCCCTTTTCTTGGGAATTGACCTTTTTAGAGAACGCGAACGATTTGCAGAATATACCTCAGACGTTCTGCAGCCTCAAAAGGAAATTCGTTTGGAAGGTAGCGGACGTGGTGACCGTGGTGATAGAGGTGACCGAGGCGAACGTGGGCCAAGGTCAGACAATCGTGGGCCGCGAAAACCAAGACCAGCAGCTTCGAGAGAGAACGAATCGGAGAAAAAAAGCGAGGCTTCGGATGACTAGCGTGAGGGGTTGGAGCGGCATCCCCCGATTTTTATCGGGGATACAGCGGAAAACCCGACCCCGATTTTTTATCGGGGACACGCCCAAAAAATATTGCACTCCACTTTAGCATAGCCGCAGCCAAACCAAATGAAAAATCACTATTAGAAACGTGATTCCGAAAGCATATTTTGAAGTTAGCACGTTGGGATTGACGCAAATGCTAATCTAAAATCTCTTAACACAAGGCCGGTTTCTCACCAAGTTAGGTCGAAAAATCCTTCGGTGATGGAGCGTTTTGCTGCTTGATTATCGTTGTGGGCGGTGAGTCTGAACGTGCCTGTTATGCGCTTTTCGGTAAAGTCGATGGCAGTGATGGTGAGTGTGCCCGGATTGGTTCCGACTGAACGGAACTGATTGCCACCGTTGTTGCTCCAACGCCAAGTGTTGGACCCATTCAGTTCTACAACACCGATGGTATCTAGGACAACATCAAACTTCATTTCGCCATAGAGGTCATCATTGAGCGGATTGGAAACCCGTGTTGCCTGAATGTAAAAGTTGTTTCCTCCCGTTACGGAAACGGAGATGAGGTCTTTGGTGGTAATAAATTCCTTTCCGTTAATCTTGCATCGGAACGGGGCCTCTTCAAAATCGTCCTTTTTACAACTCGAAATGGTGATGCAGGCTAGGAAGAGAATGCTGAATATCGTTTTCATTTTGATGGAATTGATTGATACAAACCAACTCGATCGGAATGACCTCTTCTTACGCGATTTTACTTAAAAACAGACAGCTACCAACTTTGATCAAAGAAGCCTTCGGTTATAGAAAGGGTTGAGCCATCATCTGCATAAGCAGTAAGTTCAAAATTGGCGGTAACGCGTTTTGAGGTCTTATCCAGACTGGTGATGGTTAGTGTTCCTGGATCCGTTTCTGAACTGCGGTAGGTTTTGTCCCATTCGTTGTTGCCATAGAAAACAATGTCATACCCCAATTGAATAGGCGCTAGGGTAGTATCGTTGAAAGAAAATTCAATTTCAAATTCTCCGTAAGGATTCTTCTTCAGTTTTGAAGTTGCCAACGCGGTTCCTCTGATAAGGATGCGGTCATTTCCGGGGTTCTCGGTATAATCGAACTGAATGAGCTCTTTGCCGGGTATGAAATCCTTTCCATTAATCTTGCAACGATACTTTGCATCTTCAAATTTCTCGCAGCCACCGAACAGAGTGATAACCGTAAGGGCTAAGAATGCGAATGAATGTTTCATGCTTTTACTTTGAATGTGAGGTTAAATTCAAAGAAACGAAGCGTGCAGCAGATGAATCTACGTTGATTTACGCATTTCACAACATCAGATGGAATAGGAACCAAGAAGCAGCACCGGGTTCTCCATCAACTTCTTAAACGTCTTGAGGAACTTGGCTCCCGAAGCCCCATCCACCACACGGTGGTCGCAAGACAGGGTCACTTTCATCACATTTCCAGGTACAATCTGCCCGTTCTTCACCACGGGAATCTCTTCAATTCCGCCAACTGCCATAATGCAACTGTCTGGCGGATTGATGATGGCGGTGAATTCATCTATTCCGAACATTCCCAAATTGGAAATGGTGAATGTGTTTCCTTCCCAATCTTTGGGTTGGAGTTTTTTATCGTTGGCGCGAAGCACGAAATCTTTCACTTCGCTCGAAATTTCGCCCAGTCGCTTGGTATCTGCAAAACGGACTACGGGAACAAGCAAACCATCTGGCACCGCAACGGCAACACCAATATGAACGTGCTGATTGTAGCGGACGTAATCGCCCATCCAAGCAGCATTGACTTGCGGGTGTTCTTTTAAGCCAATGGCTACGGCTTTAATCACAAGGTCGTTGAATGAAATCTTAATCTTGGAAACGCTGTTGATGCTGTCGCGTGCATCCATCATGGCATCCATGTCAATCTTCATGGTGAGATAGAAATGCGGTGCCGAGAACTTGCTTTCGGCCAATCTGCGGGCAATTACCTTTCGCATCTGCGAGACCTCCACATCCTGAAAATTCTCTACCGCATTAGCCGCAGAAGGCCCGAAACTACTGAACGATTCTACATCACGCTTCACTATTCTACCACCATCTCCCGAACCTGAAACGCGGTTGATGTCGATGCCTTTATCCAATGCCAGTTTTTTAGCCAATGGCGATGCAATTACCCGACCGTTTGAAGACGGTTGAGGAATAACGGATGCTTTTGGTGCAGACGCGGATTCTGGATTAGATGCGATAGATTGCGTCTCTACAGGTTTTGGTTCAGATTCAGATTTTTCTTGTTGCTTCGGCTCTTCGATTTTCTTTTCTTCCTTTTTCTCCTCGGCTTTGGGTGCAGATTCTTCCTTCAAGAGTTCGGAAATATCTTCTCCCTTTTTACCAATAATGGCAAGAATAGAATCAACAACAGCGCCTTTTCCTTTGGCTACTCCGATATGTAGTAATACACCATCGAAGAAGGATTCGAACTCCATGGTGGCTTTATCTGATTCTATCTCAGCCAGCAATTCTCCCGAAGAAACCTCATCTCCCACTTTCTTGTGCCATTCTGCAACAACACCTTCTGTCATGGTGTCGCTCAATTTTGGCATTCTAATCACTTCGGCCATGTTCTTACTCTTTTATGAATGGATAATCAGCCTGGGTGTAGACGTCATCATACAGTTCCGAAGCTTCTGGGAAAGGTGATTCTTCGCTGAATTTTACGCACTCGTCTACTTCGTCCTTCACCCGTGTTTGAATGGCCTCCAACTCCTCATCCGAAGCATACTTGTTTTTGATGATGACTTCCAAAACCTGCTGGATTGGGTCCTGCTTTTTGTAATCCTCAACCTCTTCCTTGGTTCTATACTTGGCCGGGTCTGACATTGAGTGGCCCTTATAGCGATAGGTTTTCACTTCCAAAAGTGTTGGGCCATCTCCTTTTCGTGCGCGGTCTGCTGCTTTTTTTACGGCTTCATACACAGCCTCCACGCTCATTCCATTCACGGCTTCGCTCGGCATTTCGTAGGCCTGACCTAATTTGTAGAGTTCGCTCACGTTGGATGTCCGCTCTACTGATGTTCCCATCGCGTAATTGTTGTTCTCAATGATGAATACTACCGGTAGCTTCCAAGTCATGGCCATGTTCAGTGCTTCATGAAAAGCACCTTGCCTAACAGCTCCATCGCCCATGTAGGTCAGGGTTACGTTCTTATCTCCTCGATATTTGTCTGCAAAAGCAATTCCTGCTCCAATTGGAATCTGGGCACCTACAATTCCGTGACCACCGAAGAAATTCTTCTCTTTGGAAAACATGTGCATGGAGCCGCCTTTTCCTTTCACGATTCCCGTTTTCTTGCCGTACAACTCAGCCATGATTTCTTTGGCTGGAACGCCCAATGCAATCGGATGCACGTGGTCTCGATAAGCGGTTATAAACTTGTCGCCTTCTTCCGTAGCCTCCACGCTTCCAGCTAAAACTGCTTCTTGTCCTATGTATAAATGGCAGAATCCACGGATTTTCTGTTGAATGTAAAGTTGCCCTGCTTTCTCCTCAAACTTGCGCCAAAGCAGCATCTCTTCGTACCATTTAAGGTAGGTTTCTTTTCCAAATTTCTTCTTTGCCATGTGCTCTAAGTAATCGGTTACGAAGGTATCGGTTATTGGGGTCAAACCCAATAGTTATTGTGATTAGACCCTAATCATTAGAGAACCAAACTGAGACCCTTCGTTCCTCAGTTAAACAAACTGACACCTTCGGAGCTTGCTACTTGTTTCGCTGAGGAACGAAGCATCTTACGAAGAGTTGTAACAGGAGGAATCCAACTCACTAGTTTTTATTAAATCGGGATAATTTAACCCAATAACCTAAGGGCCCTTCAGATACTCCGCCTCAAACCCGAAAGGAAGTAGCATGGCCGCATCTTCAAATATCCAGACCGTGTCTCCTTTTCCAGCAAGAATCATACGAATAGGCTGTGCTTGTTTTCGCTGATATTCCATAATTACCTGACGGCAGCCGCCACAGGGCGCAAGAGGGTCTACAAGTTCAAATTTTGTGGTTCGTGCAGTAATTGCCATCGTTTTCACCACCATTTGAGGGTGTAGCGTGGAAGCAGCAAACAAGGCAACGCGCTCTGCACAAAGCCCCGATGGATAAGCCACATTTTCCTGATTGCTACCGATTATGATTTCGTCTGTGTCCAACCGAAGGGCTGCTCCAACATTGAAAAGCGAATACGGGGCGTAAGCATTCAGAGTTGCCTTCTCAGCTCTATCTAATAGTTCGGCATCCGACTTGTCTAAATCAGCCTTGGTAATTGACAGTCCCTTAATTGTAATTGAAAATTCAGCCATGGTTCAATGTATGAGTAAATACCTAAAATGTCTGCTTTCATAACCCTAAATCAGCAGAGGACGTCATGCTGAACTTGTTTCAGCATCTATCAACTATTGGAATGAGACCCTGAAACAAGTTCAGGGTGACGCCAATTAAAAACAGTTTGGGTAAAAAACGGAGAATCATTAAACCTACTTCTGAATGAGAACTGTTGCGAAAGCTGCTATGCCTTCTTGCCGACCAACAAACCCGATTTTTTCGGAGGTGGTTGCCTTTATGGAAACCGCGTCTTCATCAATCTTCATGATCTTGGCCAAAATGGTTCTCATGTCCTCAATATGCGGATTGACCTTTGGTTTTTCGAGTGCCACAGTACTGTCAATGTTGCCAATGGAATAGCCTTTGTCTTGGAGCAATTTCACCACATCGCGAAGCAATATCTTGCTGTCAATTCCTTTGTAATCGGATGATGTATCTGGGAAATGAAAGCCAATATCACGGAGATTGGCTGCTCCTAAAAGTGCATCGCAAATGACGTGAATGAGCACATCTGCATCCGAATGACCGACCGCTCCAAGCTCAGAAGGGATTAATTTTCCGCCCAACCAAAGTTCTTCGCCCTTGGCAAGCTGGTGTACATCATAACCGAAACCGACTCTGATTTTCATTTTAGAAAGTCTATCAATTGTTCAGTATTTTGAGAATTTGAACCTGAAGATCAGGAACAATGTTCTCAACCACTCGCCAAACAGCCCATACATCCACTCCGATGTAATCATGGATGAGTTTGTCCCTCATACCAGCCATCTTTTTCCATTCCACATGAGGATGTGTTTTTCGAAAATCGTCATCGAGATTCTTTGTTGCTTCTCCCATGACCTCAAAATTCCGAATGACAGCATCCTGAACAAGTCTATTTTTTAGAAACTCTTCTTGAGTCATTCCAGAGGTGTACGCCATTATCTGCACAATGCAGTCCTGAATATGGCGGATATAGACTAATGGATCCTTTGACATTAGTCAATTCTTATCATGTCCTGTTCAACATAAGGTCGAATCAGCGGACTCAATGAACGCTCTGTGACCAAATCGACCTTGATTCCAAGAATCTCGGACAACTCCTGTTCAAGACCAATGAGTTCGAGCAGGTCAACAGGTTCTCTGAAATCAACAAGCAGATCAAGGTCGCTGTCTGCGTGCTGTTCTCCACGGGCATGAGAACCGAACACCGCTACCAGAGTGGGATCGAATCTTCGTACAGCTTTACGGATTGTTTCCTGTTGTTGGGAGGTTATCATGTTCCAAAGTTAAACAACCGTTTCACAAGCGATTATTGCCAAAACTGGCAGAACGGGTCATGCTGAACTTGTTTCAACATCCGTTTAGACCCTTAGCCTCCCCACAGTTGTAGGCCGTGGATCGTAGATCTCCAGTAGCCAGCAACAGGAGTTCTTCGCCCTTGGCAAGCTGGTGTACATCATAACCGAAACCGACTCTGATTTTCATCAATCTTCAGGTTTATCCCTGTTCTTCTCTTCATTCTGCTTCTTGAAAGCCGCAAAATCAAACGTCAAGGTAAAACGCAAGGTATTTTCCAGCGGATTTCTTTGTGTTGTGGGAATCAAATAAGCAAAATCAAGTCCAAAAACATTGTATCGAATCCCTGCTCCAACGGTGAAGAATTGGCGATTTCCTTTTGAATAATGTTCGTGAAAATACCCAGCGCGAATGGCGAACAATTTATTGTACCAATACTCTAAACCAAGGGCAAGATTAAGCTCACGAAGTTCTTCTGCACTTCCTCCTGGAGCATCACCAAAAGAGGTAAACATCCCGTTAGGCACACTTCGATTAGGATCTCTTCCTCCAATAATTTGATTAAAGGTTGGGTCTAAATTGGATAAGTTATTAAGCTGACCAGTTGAATCTCCGGGAGGCAACTCATCATTTACATATTGGTTTCTACCATAGGTTGGAGGTGTTGGCACCATCAGTTTATTGATGTCGAAATAAACCCCGATAGAATTCCTATCATCTGCAAAGTATTTGAACCCAACTCCGAAACGAAAATTGATTGGAATAAAATCCTCTTCGTTGGTTTGGGTATAAGCCACTTTACCTCCAATGTTTGAAATGTTGATTCCAGCTGAGATGGTTGTCTTTTTACCAGCAATTTCAACCTTGTCGGTCTTGTAATAGAACGAAATGTCGGCTGCCGCAGTCTGGGCTGCTCTGGTATCTGCACCACCCACATTAATTCCGCCAGTAAGGTTGGAAAAGATATAACGCAATGAAATTCCACCTGAGAATTCTCTAGAAAGTTTTCTCGCATAGCTCACGTCCAAAGAGAACTCACTCGGATTGAAATTTCCTATGCTTGAACCATTATTGTCAGTAAATTGAATGGAACCCAATGAGAAAAACCGAAGCGACCCAGAAAGTGTTTGCTGACCTTTCTTTCCGATTTGCCCATACCCAGAAATGTACGCCAAATTGATGTCTGGAACGAGCGCTCTTAACCATGGTGTATAGGAAAGGGTGAATCCCATTTTATTGTCTATAAACGCCATCTTGGCGGGATTCCAGTGAATGGAAGACCCATCTGCGTCTGTGGCCGCTCCAACATCTCCCATCGCCCCTGCCCGTGCATCCGGGGAGATCATCAGGAACGGAACTGCCGTGGTTATGGTATTCAACTGGACATCATCAGCGCGAGTATCCTGATTCTGCGCAAACCCAGCAGATGATGCTACTAACAACACCAAGAATATTGAGCCGAAACTCCTTAAATTGAACATCCTTTCTTTTTTGAGGGCTGCAAATATAGCCATTGTGTATATCAAGAATTAGTTAAGTATTACGAGGCGTTCGATTTGCTCGGCCTTCTGTCCGTCAGGCGTTTTCACCTTTAAATTATAGAGGTAAACTCCACGGCCAATTTTCTGTCCAAAATCATCCAATCCATCCCACTCTATGGGGTCATTTCGAAATCCGTTTGAAAGAACCGTTTCATTTATGGTTTTTACCAACTTGCCCGAAACTGTGAAAACCTGTACCTGAACGTCTAAACTGTTGCAGGGTTGGTTATGTTCAAACATGAATGATGTTCTTGTGGTAAAAGGGTTTGGGTAATTGAGTACGTGCTGCAACGCCAATTGTGCCGATTCGGCCACCACAAATTCTGTGTATGCCTCCGAACTGTTGTTGTAAACATCCCAAATTTTGAATTTAAGATTGTGTGTGCCTTCGCTCAGATTGCTAAACGGATAAATAACTTTTCCGCTTTGGTAGCTATCTAGGTCGGCCTGATAGAAATCGTTTAGGTTGATGGTACTTGTTGCATTGTCATCCAAAACAGCGGTAATGTCGTGTCCGATGCCATTTCCTACCGTGTTCACTCCGTTACTATCGGCAACGATGGCAAACAATGAAGGACTTTCATCAGTGATTCCGCCATAGGCAAAGCTCTCGTCATTCATATATAAACGAACTTCTGGGCCGCGCTCATCGGTTTGCGTACCATCGCTTGACCCTCCAACAATGAACTTTTCAAAATATCCGTTGGCATTGGTTCCTTCTCCTTCGGCATAATAACTTATTCGGCCAAAATCATAGTTGTAAGCAATGTCGCGCGGCACAACAAACGTAAACCTGAACTCACCATTTTTCACGCTCGCTTTACCCTTATATATTAGGTTCTTCTGAACCGAGAACTGGCGGATGCTAGAACTTGGGTCGTTGGCTAATGTGCTTACTCTTGAGTTTTTGTCAAACACGGTTGGATAGACCACGCCATCAAAATCTGGCATCAATTGTCCGTTGCGATTTCTCATTCTTCCAGTTACCGTAACGAGTTCTAGTGCATTTATTGTGTCGGTAAGAGAATTTACATCCTCACCATTTATAGCAAGGGTTTCCACCTTATGTAACGGAAACGCTAACCGTTGTGCGGGATCACCAATGAGACTGAAATTCCGATTATTGACCGAGCCACCGCTAGCAACCTTGGTCATTCGAATGACATCTCCCATTGTTGGTGGTCCCCAAAGCTGTTCTGTAAGAAGATTGAGATAAAAATTCCTGTTGAGGGTGAAGTTGGGAGCTGCGTAAACTAACCTCGAAGTGGTAAATAAGGCGATTCCTCCTCCGTTCGGGTTCAAGTGGACGATTTCGCCTGCCGAAATTCTACTTGGATCATCGTATCGTGTAAACTCACAGGTGGCCGTTACCATAACCGCCAAATTGGCGAAGTTGGTCCATGAATTAATATCGGTTACTCCTAGCACACGCTCATGTGCCCAACCTAATTCGCCACCATGTCCTGTATAATTCATAATAAGAACACCCCGTTGGATGGTATTGTTAATGTCGATGGTTGCTTCGGCATAACGCTGACCTCCAGGTGTGGATTCCTGCACATAAGAATCCAAATAAATCTTGCTAATGTTGTATTCTGGATACATAGTATCTACTAAAACAGCTAATTGATCTGCTTGATTGGTGTGCATGTTACTGTCTTCATCATCTGCAACAAAACATATCCTGTTTCTCCAATCGGGAGAAATGATGGCCGATGCGCCATCGGTGCAATGTTCTGGTGTATTAAAGTCTGCAATACTCAAATCTTCGTACCGATAAATTTTATCCACAACCGTACGGGCATCTTCTGCGGTGCGAACTACGAAACGCCCAATACCAATATCCAACGCATCACTCTGCGTCCAATCGCCTTCACTAGCATCAAGAAGTCCGAAGTAGTCGTCAGAAGCATAACTGGTTGTAGGTACCAACGACTCAACCGATTCGAAGGTTGGAACATAATTGGTATTGTCTGCCAATCGGTCTTTGTAATCATAAGAAGCATCACCGAAAAGCAATAGGTAGCGTGGCATATCCTCCCAGCCCGTGGTTCTCTCATAGAACATGCGCATAAAATCACGAATCGCAGTTATGTCTTGAGCACCTGACGAATACTCATTATATATCTGCTGTGGCGTTACAATGTGAACCGAAAGCGGATTTGTCTCATTCTGTCGATGAAATGTTGCCAACCTTTCAGCCTCAGACAAGAAATTGGGATGGACTACAATAATCATGTTGGCCTGACGCAGACTATGCAGATTCTGATTCTCGACTTGACCAATAGGACCCACACTATAAAAACTACTCCCGTTGAAAGCAATGAACTGACGTAACGAATCCGACTGAATCTTAAACTTAACCGTAGCGCTTTCGCGACTGAGCTCACGCTCTGTAACATTGGTAGGGTCTGTTACTTCCCACACCCGAACCGAGCTGTTAGAATTTCCAATCTGAAACTCGGCCACATTTCCGATACCTACTGATTCTGGGTCTCTGAATGCCATTTGGGCGCCTGCCATCAGCAAGTTTCTTTTCACAATTACATCCACGAAATCGAGCCAACCTACCGCGCTCGGATTGCTTGCTTTGCTATAGGTAACGGCTACATTAGTATTGCCCGAAGCCAATGAAACTTCGGAACACGTTCTTTTAGATGTTGCAGCGGCACCATACCCACCAGGTGCTCCTGTGATTGGCGTGCTATTTATAATGGTCGTACCATTTGCTTTAACGCTATACGTGGTTGGACTACTTGACCCGCTAAGGAATCGTGTTGCTAAATAAGACGTTTCTCCTGTTCGGACGTTGGAAAAACCGAAATCGAAACTATAAGATGTCTGTATGTCGAATACCTCTCCATACCATTCACGACCAGATTTGATAAGATTAACATTATCAGCCTCGTGGAATTGGTGGTCAATAAAGGTTGTAACGATATGGGTTTCAGGAGCGTTCGCTTGAGGTTCTGATGCAACTCTGCGACCCATTCCTCTATCAAGCGTTACAAAATAATATGCCTGATTTGAGTAAACATTGAACTCGTGACGGAAATTTCCGCAGCTCGCGCTATCCTGTGCCCAGCCATGGGGCCCTTTTGCATAGAAAACGATGTAATCACCTTGGTCAAACCTTCCATCAGACTCACCAACAACTTCAATAGCATTCTGCTGCAAATCGTCATGTCTGAATTTACTGTTTGCCTGTGGCAGCATCCCACCTCCGTTTCCGTAAACATTCAACCGTCTAGGGTCAATCGAGCCAACATCAACACCCATTGATTGCAAGTCGCTGTACGTGATTCTGTGAACCCCATCTTGGCTAACCGCCACTTTGTACCAATTTCCACCATTAAGCACCGAAACATTAGCAAAAGAGTTTGTGGCTGCGGATTTAGTTCCTGCCAAAGGAATTGGGCGAGTTTCTAATTTGAAGGATATCAGCTTTTCCAACTGACCTGTTGTTGGGTTTTTTCTTATTGGGATAAAAGAAACACGTTCGAAGCTTTGCTTCCTTTCAGTATACCTATCCACCTTCACTTCAATTGAGGGGCCAATAACAAAATCACTAACAGCACTTTTCTCAAGGTTGGTTAGCGGCTCAAAAATCATCGCCTCCAAATTCGCTTTTATGGTGTTCTCCCCACTTACCTGAATATTTCTTATCGCAACTGGTAGAGAACTATCGTCTAAATAAACAGCCCCCTCAAACATGATAAACGACTTTTTGGAACCGTCATATTTAACCTCCGATACCGCTTCAGACCATATTAACACATCCGAACCATTCGCAGTAACCCTTTGCATAATACTGCGTTCAGAGTTCGCAACAGTCTTCTGAGAGAAGGCATCTTTTCCTTGAAAAAGAACCAAGCAAAAGACAAAGAATAATTTCATCATAGTTCTCATTGTATAATCAAGTGTTTTGTGCATTAAATAATCTCTGTAAATTTCGGCACTATAATATAAACGTCTGTCTTTCGTTTTACTTCCTGATGAAGTATATGTATGAAACACCGGCAAAACGATGAGCAAACTGAATTATTGTGCCAAACCAATCATTTTTTCGTCTACTTTGTTGTCAAGGATTCAAACTAAATTAATTCGTACTATTGTCCTTTAAAATTCAAAAACCAGAATGCTGAAACGGTTTTTCGTTGCCTTTTTGTTGGTATATGTATGGAGTTGGTCGGCCAATGAAGCAGTAGCTCAGGATCCACAATTCTCTCAATTCTATGCCAATCCCCTTTATTTGAACCCTGCTTTTGCAGGTTCTAAGAGATGTCCTCGTGTCAACATGAACTACAGGAATCAATGGCCTGCCATTTCGGGCACCTTTGTTACATATAGTGCTTCTTTCGACATGGATGTCAATGCTTTGCATGGTGGAATAGGCGGTCACTTTATGGCTGACCGTGCTGGAGAAGGAACGTTGAATAGTTTCGAGGGAAGCCTCATCTATGCCTACAGGATGAATATTTCTAGAAAATTCTCTTTGAGAATTGGAGCACAGGCCACCGTGATGCAGCGAAGTATAGACTGGAATAAGCTAACCTTTGGAGATATGATTGACCCTCGTTACGGTTTTGTTTATGAAACCAGCGAGATTCAGCCAAACCTAAGTAAGATATTCGCAGATTTCTCTGCTGGTATTATTGGTTACACTGAAGATTTCTTTATTGGATTTGCCGCACACCATTTAACCCGGCCAGATGAAGGATTTGCTGGAATCAGCAGGCTTCCTGTGAAACTTACCGGTCATGCTGGGGTAAACATCTATTTTGGAAAGAGAAGAGAGCAAGACAAAAAATGGAATCTTTCTCCAAATATTCTTTATCAACATCAACAATATTTTCAGCAGTTGAACTATGGTTTTTACCTGTCTAAAGGATTTATCGTTGGTGGTATCTGGTTTCGTCAAAGCTTCAACAATCCAGACGCATTTATCGTAATGCTCGGATTCCAGCAGGGAGCTTTCAAGTTTGGGTATAGTTATGACGTTACTGTATCAACATTAACAAACAATACGGCTGGTTCTCACGAATTCTCCCTAGGACTTCAATTTGGTTGCAGAAAGCCGAAAAAGAAGTTCAGAGCAATAGATTGTCCATCGTTCTGATACAATAACGTAACAAAGGATTCGTTTTTACGTTCAAAGCATGTTCCGAAACACAATAGTCATGAAGACATTTAAAATCAACGGTTTCAAAATTATAGGCGTTTTCGCCATTGCAAGCTTCTTCTTGGGTGCTTGTCAAAAAGAACGGTCAGCGACTACCGGCTGGAATCAGAACGACCCAAAAAATGGTGGTTTTGAGGTTGCTCCTTGGGATGGTCAAGAAACGGGGCCTGGACTCGTTTTCGTTGAAGGCGGCACGTTTACCATGGGTCGTGTTGAGCAAGACGTGCGTTACGATTGGGATAACATTCCGCGCAGAGCAACGGTTTCCTCATTCTATATGGACGAAACCGAAGTTGCCAATGTTGACTACCGAGAATACCTCTATTGGATATCACGTGTTTTCTCGGCTAGTTATCCCGAAGTGTACAAGCGTGCACTTCCAGATACATTGGTATGGAGAAGCAAGCTTGGTTTTAACGAACCTTACGTTGAATTGTATCTCAGACATCCAGCTTACAACTATTATCCGGTTGTAGGTGTAAACTGGTTGCAAGCAACTGACTATTGTGCTTGGAGAACCGACCGTGTGAATGAGCAGATTCTTATTCGTGAAGGAATCCTCCAAACAAATCCAAATCAGGTTGATGAAGATAACTTTAATACCGATGCTTATTTGGCCGGACAGTACGAAGGTCTTGTTAGATCTGACCTTATTGACCTAGACCCTAATAAAGACACACGTAAAGTTCGTATTGAAGATGGTATTCTTTTGCCACGTTACAGGCTCCCAACAGAAGCAGAATGGGAATTTGCAGCTTTGGGTCTAATCGGAAATACTGTATTTGAACGTGTGACCGAAAGAAGACTTTACCCTTGGAATGGTGCTTACATGCGTAATGCTGACGACCAGTTTAAAGGTGAAATGATGGCCAACTTCAAAAGAGGAAAAGGTGACAATATGGGTGCTGCAGGTCTTCTTAATGACCGTGCAAACATTCCTACAGATGTTTCGTCTTACTGGCCAAACGATTACGGTCTTTATTGTATGGCTGGCAACGTGAGCGAATGGGTAAAAGACGTTTACCGTCCATTGAGCATGGAGGACGATGATGACTTCAACATGTTCCGTGGCAACGTATTTAAAACTCAACTAAGAGAGGAAGAGGGCGAAATTGCTGAAAAGGATAGTTTGGGTAGAATCATTTGGAGAGATGTGAGCGAAGAAGAGAACACTCAGAGAAGAAACTACAAGAAGTCTGACAACATCAACTTCTTGGATGGCGATTATTCTTCTTCCATTTTCTACACCAATGATGATTACAATACTGGTGGACTAAAAGAGCCGAAACGTATGTATGAGTGGGGTGCAACTTCACTAATTAATGATGAAGCTCACGTTTACAAGGGAGGTTCTTGGAAAGACAGAGCGTATTGGTTAGTACCAGGTACAAGACGTTACTTGGATGCAAAGCAATCAACTGATGATATTGGTTTCCGTTGCGCCATGGTTCGTGTTGGAAGCCAAACTATGGACTAGATTCATTTGATAACTGAATTGAAACCCCGAGCCACAATGGCTTGGGGTTTTTTATTTTTCGGCCATGAAGATTTCTGAACTGTATGAGCTTTGCAAGCAGCATCCTGTGATATGCACGGATAGCAGAAAAATAACAGAAGGCTGTATTTACGTTTCCCTCAAAGGAGAAACTTTTGATGGCAATTCGTTTGCGCTAGAGGCCTTGCAAAAAGGAGCCTCCTACTCCATCACCGACAATAATTCACTACCGGAAACTAACGGTCTTATCAAAGTTGAAGATGGCTTAAAGGCACTCCAAGACCTTGCCGCTTACCATCGCCAACAATTCGACATTCCTGTAATTGGAATAACAGGTTCTAATGGAAAGACAACCACGAAGGAGTTGATGCTTTCGGTTCTGAGAAGGAAGTATAATGTACTTGCCACGGCAGGGAATTTCAATAATCAGATTGGTGTTCCGCTTACGCTTTTTGGCTTACGAGAAGGGCACGAAATTGCAATTATTGAGATGGGCGCCAGCAAGCAGGGCGATATTAAAGAACTCTGTGATGTTGCTGATCCGAATTATGCTCTCATCACCAATATTGGGAAAGCACATTTAGAAACAATGGGCGGATTGGAGGGCGTGCTAAAAACCAAAACAGAATTGTTTGACCATATCCGACATCACGGAGGGAATCTATTGGTGCACAGTTGCGATAAGCTTATGGTTGAGAATGCAGCCGGAAAAGACGCTTTCTATTATGGTGCATTGCCAACTGATGATGCTCAAGGTAGAATTGTGCGAGATGGGAATTTTGTTTCTGTTCAGTGGAAACGAAAAGGCGATAAGGAATCTATTGACGGGAAGCCTGTTGTGAAAACGAATCTTACAGGAACATACAACCTTCCTAATATTATGGCGGCTGTTGCTACGGGAATCGTATTTGGGTTGACCGATGAGGAAATTGCCAAAGGTCTTTCAGCTTACGAGCCTTCTAACAACCGCTCGGAGGTGAAAAAGAATGGTTCAAACACGTTTATTCTGGATGCTTACAATGCTAACCCAAGCAGTATGGAGGTGGCCATTACGAACTTGATTAGTTCGGATGGAGCACATCATTCGGTGATATTAGGTGAAATGTTGGAGGTTGGGCCGACAAGTGCAGAAGAGCACAAGAATATTTGTGCACGGCTTGCCACGCTTAAGATGAAGACCATTTGTCTAGTAGGAAAGGAATTTCTGCCGTTTAAGAATGAATTCTCATTCCACTTTTTTGAGAATGTTGATGGTTTGAACGAATGGCTAGAAAGTCATCCGTTGGAAAATGAAACGGTGCTTATTAAGGGGTCAAGGGGGAATAAGTTGGAGAAGGCGGCTGCTCTGCTGCTGAAGTCTTAACCCACACGAGTTACAAACTCGCGCGGTTGGTGTAGATGGATGGATGGGTTTGAAACGGGCGTATTTCCATACTCCCCTACATGAGAGGCGTATGCAGGGGAGACGCATGCAAGGGAGACGCATGCAAGGGAGACGCATGCAAGGGAGACGCATGCAAGGGAGACGCATGCAAGGGAGACGCATGCAAGGGAGACGCATGCAAGGGAGAC
>JBDNJH010000095.1:0-26781 GCA_041687875.1 Flavobacteriales bacterium
AGCTAGTCCAATTCATCATCGTTCTGCTCGGAATGACCATGGCAACAACGGTCATAACCCAGCAGGCTAATGCGGCTGAGGAGTTAAATACGGTCATAGATTCACTCCAGCAGGTTATCAAAACCGCCAAAGAAGACACAATCAAAGTAAACACGTTGAATGTTCTGGGCGAAAAATTAAGATCAATCAGCGATTATGAGAAAGCATTGGACTGTTCGGAACAGGCAAAACAACTCGCTGAAAAGCTTGGTTTCAAGAACGGCATTTCAAATTCATACAATAACATAGGAATCGTTCATGCCGAACTGGGCGATTACACCGAAGCCGTGAAAAATTTCTCTTCCTCTCTTAAAATCAGAGAAGAGATAAAAGATAAGAATGGCGTTGCCGCTTCGTATAATAACATCGGGCGTATTTATACTTTCAAAGGCGATTACGCCAAAGCATTGGAAAATTTCGCGGCTTCTCTCAAGATTAGAGAAGAAATTAAAGACAAAAAAGGAACTGCTACTTTATACAATAACATCGGAATGGTTTATGACTATCAAGGTGATTTTTCCGGAGCATTAAAAAATTATACTGCATCCCTCAGAACATTTATAGAGATTGAAGACGAGGAAGGTATTGCTGATGCGTACAATAACATCGGGGTTATCTATGCCAATCAGGGTAATTATCCCGAAGCATTGAAAAATTACTTCGAGGCCCTAGAGATTCATGAAAAAGCCAAAAACAAAAAGAACATTGCTGCTGCTTACAACAACATCGGAATCATATATGACAGGCAAGGCGATTATCCAGAGGCATTAAAAAATCATTTAGCCTCCCTGAAAATCAAAGAAGAAATCAAAGACAAGAGGGGTATCGCAACCTCATACAATAGCATTGGAAATATTCATTCGGCTCAAGGAAATATTTCGGAAGCATTGAAAAGTTTCTCCACAGCTCTTGAGATATACGCAGAGCTGGGAAATAAACGAGGTGTTGCCTTTTCATACAGTAACATCGGAACTATTTACGGCAAACAAGGCAATGATGTAGAAGCATTGAAGAATCATACAGAATCTCTCAAAATAAGTAAAGAGACTGGAGATAAGCAGGGTGCCGCTGTTTCTTATATGAAAATTGGTTTACAGAACAGGAAGCTCGGCAAACTCAGCGAAGCGAAAACGTATGTGAACAACGGGCTTTCCCTGTCAAAAGAAGTAGGAGATAAACAAACCATAATGAGCGGCTATCATGCGTTGGCAGAATTAGATAGCATTCAGGGCAATTGGAAGCAAGCATACGAACATCAGCAACTTTACAATATATACAAGGACAGTCTAAACAATGAAGAAAACACAAAAAAGATTGTACAGGCACAGATGCAATATGATTTTGATAAAAAGGAAGCCTTAACCAAAGCAGAGCAGGATAAAAAAGATTTTTTTGCAACAAAAGAGCTGAAAATGAAAACACAGCAACGCAACGGGTTTATTGGTGGCTTTGCGGTGGTACTGCTTTTTGCAGGGGTGTTTTTCATGCAGCGCAACCGCATCAGCAAGGAGAAGGCCCGTAGCGAAGAACTGCTACTGAACATCCTACCGGCCGAAACAGCGCAGGAACTGAAGGAGAAAGGTCATTCCGATGCACAACTCGTTGACCACGTGACGGTGCTTTTCACCGACTTCAAGGGTTTTACAGCACTGAGCGAACAACTGAGCCCCAAAGAACTGGTTCGGGATCTTCATGCGTGCTTCTCCGAGTTTGACCGCATTTGTGCGAAGTATGGCATAGAGAAGATTAAGACCATTGGAGATGCCTACATGGCGGCTGGCGGTTTGCCATCGCCAAATACCACGCACGCGCAAGATGCGGTTAAGGCTGCCTTGGAAATGGCACAAGTGGTGGAGGCAGGAAAAGCAGCGAAAATTGCTGCCAATCAGCCCTTCTTCGAGATTCGTATCGGCATTCACACTGGCCCAGTAGTAGCTGGTATTGTAGGCATCAAAAAGTTCCAATACGACATTTGGGGCGATACGGTCAACACCGCCAGCCGCATGGAAAGTAGCGGAGAAGTGGGCAAAGTGAACATCAGCGAAACGACCTACGAACTTGTTAAAGACCAATTTGTCTGCGAATTCCGTGGCGAAATTGAAGCTAAAGGCAAAGGAAAGATGAAGATGTTTTTTGTAAAAATAGCAGAAGGCTAGCGGTCAAAGTATAGCAGAAGGACAAGCGCTACAGTCCAGCTAATGTTAACATCGAAACAAACAGCAGGAGACTTTTTTCAACGCTTTGAAGCCTCCTTCTTGCACCAAATCAAAATGCCTTGATTAAGGTGTTCCGCCATGATTTATGTCAGAACTGAATGTAAATCACCTCTGATATTCAATCACTTAGACTTATCAACAGGTCGATTTTTAGTAACGTTTTCTAACCCGCTTCGGATGGGGTTTATTGGTCAATACTTTCATGGCCATCAACTAATAAAAGAGGAAACATGGCCAACAAGAAGACAGCGAAACCCGCAACTGATACACTGACAAAAACACAAATCTTCCCTTATCAGGAGGTGTTGAAAAAGTCTTTGGACTACTTTGATGGGGACGAATTGGCGGCCACCACTTGGATTAACAAATACGCCATGACAAATGCGGATGGCAAGTATTTGGAGACTTCGCCAGACGACATGCACAAACGTATGGCTCGCGAGTTTGCCCGAATGGAACAGAAGCATGGTTCTGCTGCCGATTTGGGTGCGAAAACAGCGCTGCTTTCTGAGTACGGCCAGCAGCGTCATCCAATGACGGAGGATGAGATTTACAATCTTTTTCGCGATTTCAAATATGTCATTCCACAGGGAAGTGTGATGTCTTCTTTGGGTAATTCGAATGTGCTTGCTTCGTTGAGCAATTGCGTGGTAATTCCCGAGATTCACGATAGCTATGGCGGCATCATGTACACCGATCAACAACTGGTGCAACTCTTTAAAAGACGCTGCGGAGTAGGCATCGATATGTCGACCATTCGTCCAGCTGGGTTGCGGGTGAACAACGCGGCAGGAAGCACTTCTGGTGCCGTTTCGTTTATGGAGCGTTTCTCAAACACAACGCGTGAAGTTTCTCAGAACGGAAGACGTGGAGCCCTGATGATTACCATGGATATCGCTCATCCCGATGTAGAGGATTTTGTGACTATTAAACAAGACTTATCCAAAGTAACTGGGGCGAATATCTCGGTAAGGATTTCGGATGAATTCATGAAAGCCGTTCGCGATAATAAAGAGTTTACCCACCGTTGGCCCATTGAGAGCAAGGAGCCGCAGATTACCAAGAAGGTGAATGCTCGCGACCTATGGAACACCATCATTAAATGCGCGCACAATACGGCCGAACCGGGCCTCATTTTCTGGGACCGTCAGCATTATTATTCGACTTCATCTGTTTATCCAGGATTTAAGAACACAAGCACCAATCCGTGCTCAGAAATTGCCATGCAAGGCGGAGATAGTTGCCGACTGATTGCCATCAATCTCTATTCATTTGTAGAGAATCCGTTTACGGAGCAAGCCAGTTTCAATCACAAGAAATTCTGGAAGACCACCTACGAATCGCAACGCTTGATGGATGACTTGGTTGACCTTGAGCTAGAGGCCATCGAGCGCATTTTGAATAAAGTGAAGAACGATTCTGAGCCAGATGGCATCAAGCAGGTAGAGATTGAAACGTGGGAGTTGCTCTACAATGCAGGAAAGAATGGCCGCAGAACTGGTCTTGGGTTCACAGCTTTGGCAGATGCATCGGCAGCACTCGGATTGAAATTCGATAGCGATGAAGCGTTGGTGGAAATGGAGAAAATGATGCGCACCAAGTGCGATGCCGAGTTTCAGTGTTCTATCGACATGGCCATCGAACGCGGCAAGTTCAAAGATTTTGACCCTAAGATTGAGAACACTTCGGAGTTTGTGCAGATGCTGAAGCAGGATTTTCCGAATGTGTATGATCGAATGATGCAGCACGGACGAAGAAACATTTCCATCAGTACAGTGGCTCCAACAGGAACGCTAAGTATGTTGGCGCAAACATCATCAGGTATCGAACCTGTTTTCCTCACAAGTTATACGAGAAGGAGAAAAATTATGCACAGTACGCCAGAAGCCAAGGTTTCGTTTGTGGATGAAATGGGCGATCGCTGGGAAGAATTCATCGTGTACCATCCGAAGTTGAAAACGTGGATGGCCGTTAACGAAAAGACCACCGATTCTGGCAATCCGTACATCGGTTCAACGGCTCCAGAAATTGACTGGATGCAGCGCGTTAAGTTGCAGGCAATGGTTCAGAAGTATGTGACGCATTCTATCAGTTCTACCATCAATCTACCTGAAGATGTAAGTCAGGAAAAGGTGGGTGAAATCTATCTGAACGCTTGGCAACAAGGCGTGAAAGGAATTACGGTTTATCGTGATGGTTCACGTTCTGGTGTGTTAATATCCAACGATGAAAAGAAAGATATGCCAACCCTAGAAACCATCATGGAAACACGTCCACCGCGCAGACCGAAAAAGCTGGAAGCTGAGATTGTTCGATTCCAAAATGAGAAGGAAAAATGGATTGCAGTTGTAGGGCTGCTAGATGGTAAACCGTATGAAGTCTTCACTGGGAAAACGGAAGAGGCGTTTCATCTTCCTACTTGGGCAGATAAGGGCTGGATAATTAAAGACCGTGATGAGCAAGGCGATGCCCGCTACGATTTCCAATATGTGGATAAGGACGGTTACCGCGTTACCATCGAAGGTCTTTCGCGAAGCTTCGACAAAGAGTTCTGGAATTATGCGAAACTGATTTCTGGTGTATTACGCCACGGAATGCCGTTGCCGTATGTTGTCAATCTTGTTTCGAGACTAAACCTCTTCGATGAGAACATCAACACGTGGAAAAACGGGGTTGAGCGAACGTTGAAGCGTTACATTCCTGATGGAACTAAGGCAGACCACAAGTGTCCTTCATGTAGCGATCCAGACGGATTGATTTACGAAGAAGGCTGCCTCAAGTGTAAGAGCTGCGGGCATAGTAAGTGCGGGTAAGCTGTAGTTCGCTACACGCAAGGTAGCCCTGATCCTTTTTCAGAACAAAACCATTCAATTTCTGGTTGTAATGGTGCGTTGTATACAGGTCAAGGAGTGAACTGTTTTCAAAAAAATACCGCACATCAGTTCAACATTCGCTTCACATGGTGATCTTTGCGTGTTATGAGTAATCCTACCATCGAAAAAAATACGGTTGATTTATCGTTAAGCGAGAAGATTAATACCTTACGAAAAGAGCGCAATGCCGTCATATTAGCGCACTATTATCAGGAGCCTGCCATTCAAGATATTGCCGATTACGTGGGCGACAGTTTGGAGCTGGCACGATGGGCCGCCAACACGGATGCCGATGTGATTGTATTTGCCGGAGTGCTTTTCATGGCAGAAACTGCCAAGATTCTCAACCCGACCAAAACGGTTTTGCTGCCCGATATGAAAGCTGGCTGTTCGCTTTCGGATAGTTGTCCTCCAAAGGAATTCCGTGCGTTTTTAGACGCGCATCCCAATCATATAGTCATCAGCTACATCAATTGCTCCATCGAAATAAAGGCGATGAGCGACATCATCTGCACGTCATCCAATGCCGAGCAGATTATCAATAGCATTCCTAAAGATCAGCCCATCATTTTTGCGCCCGATAAGAATTTGGGTTCTTATTTGGCGGGGAAGACGGGGAGAGACTTGCTGTTGTGGAACGGTGCCTGCATGGTGCACGAAGCATTCTCCATTGATAAACTGTTGGATTTGCACAAGGAGTTTCCCAATGCTGCCATCATTGCGCATCCGGAAAGTGAAGCGCACATACTGAAAACGGCCACATTCATCGGTTCTACTGCCGCTATGATTCGGTATGTGAAAGAAAGCCCGAACAACCAGTTTATTGTGGCCACCGAGGCGGGAATTCTGCACAGAATGAAGCAGGATGTGCCAGAGAAAACCCTCATTCCTGCGCCATCTGTAGAAGACAATACCTGCGCGTGTAGCGAATGCGGCTACATGAAAATGAACACGATGGAGAAACTCTATCTCTGTTTGAAAAACAACCGCCCAGAGATCATCATTGAAGAAGAACTACGCCTTAAAGCATTGAAACCATTGCAAGAATGTCTGAGGCACGTTCCCAAGAAATAGTATCGACCGATTTTCTGGTCATAGGCTCGGGAGTGGCCGGGCTTACCTATGCTATAAAATTGGCGGAGCGTTTTCCCGATAAGCGCATTACGGTCATCACTAAAAGCAAAACACTGGAGTCGAACACACGCCATGCCCAGGGCGGCATTGCGGTGGTAACCGACACCAATTCTGACAGCTTTGAACGCCACATTGAGGATACGCTGATTGCTGGAGATGGGCTCTGCGACCCAAATGTTGTGCGCACTATCGTTACCGAAGGTCCCGAACGAATTAAGGAAGTGGCAGATTGGGGAACGCATTTCGATTTTCAAGATGGACACGTAGCGCTGGGTAGAGAAGGTGGCCACACGGCCAATCGCATCATCCATAGTGGAGATAAAACAGGGAAGGAACTATCGGATGTTCTTCTTTCGCGAGTCCGCAGTTTGAGCAATATAGAATTGCTAAAAGGCCGCATGGTGCTGGAGCTGCTTATGGGCGATGCTGGTCAGTGCCTTGGTGTTATTCTGACAGGTAAGAAGAGCCACGTTTCCATCATTCAGAGTCCTACAACCGTGCTGGCAACAGGCGGAATAGGGCAGGTTTATGCCTACACCACCAATCCGAGCATTGCCACGGGCGATGGCTTGGCCATGGCCTACCGAGCTGGTGCCAAGGTGAGCGGAATGGAGTTCATTCAATTTCATCCAACTGCACTATATAATCCCGAATTGAACTGGCCGTTTCTTATTTCTGAAGCGGTGAGAGGTGCAGGCGCCCGATTAAAAAACAGTTTGGGTGAGTATTTCATGGAGAACTACCACGCGCAAAAAGACCTCGCTCCGCGCGATATCGTGTCGCGAGCCGTATTTGCAGAGATGGAGCGTACAGGTGCTGCCTGCGTGTTTCTCGATTGTTCGACCATCGACAAGCACGAAATGAAAACCCATTTCCCAACCATTTCTAAGAAGTGCGCGGAGTTGGGAATTAACCTGAAAACAGATGCCATTCCCGTAAAACCTGCCGCGCATTACTTGTGTGGTGGAATTGACACAGATTTGAATGGCGCTACCTCGGTACCAAACCTCTACGCCATTGGCGAATGCGCCAGCACAGGATTGCACGGAGCCAATCGCTTGGCTTCCAACTCGCTGTTGGAAGCGTTGGTAATGGCGCATCGCTGCTACTTGACTACCTCGTTGGTGGAAACAAAGCTCGAAGCACAGCCATCTCCAACAGTGCTAGCCATTGGACCCGAATCGTTGCAACCGCTGCGCGATGAGTTGAGAAATAGGATGGAGACCAACGCGGGAATTCTGAGAACCACCGCCAAGTTGGAATCTGCTTTGCTCCGCTTGAAGGAGCTATCGGCCGTGGTCGAAAGCGGATTGCAGAAAGGTGAATTATCGGTTGAGGGATACGAACTACGCAACATGATTGCTGTTTCCACTCTGATTGTAGAGCAATCGTTGCAGCGCAAGGCAAATGTTGGCGGTTATTTCAATACTGATTTGATAGCAAACGTCAGCAATCGCTAAATCCTAAAACCTATTTTTACTCCATGCCCCATCTCACGCGCAAGGAGTTTCTGAAACGTTCGTTGCTGGCCTCGGCCATCGTGCCGTTTGCTCCGTTGCTCACAAAGGCTGCGCAAAGTCCTCTGTTGATACCATTGAGCCAGAATCTGACAACCGATGAAGCTTTTTGGGCAGAAGTGCGCAAGCAGTATCTTTTAGACAAGCGAGTAGTGAACCTTAACAATGGAGCGGTGGGTCCGCAACCAATATCTGTTCAGCAGTCGCACATCAGCATGTACCAGCATAGCAATAAGGCTCCATCTCATTTTATGTGGGGCGAGGTGGATGGCAAACGCGAGCAACTACGTGCCGAGCTAGCAGCTCTGGTAGGATGCGCTACAGACGAAGTTGCCATTAACCGCAACACCACCGAGGGGCTGAACACCGTCATTTTTGGTCTCAACCTTAAGGCTGGAGACGAGGTGGTGGTGTCCGATTTCGATTATCCGTTCATGCTGAATGCATGGCAACAGCGCGCGCAACGTGATGGAATTGTGCTAAAAACCGTAAAGCTTTCGCTTCCGTTGGAAGATGAAAAGCAAGCAGTGGAATTGTACCGCCAGGCCATCACTCCCCAAACCAAAGTGGTACATCTTACCCATGTTATCAATTGGACTGGGCAGATTATGCCTGTGAAGAGCATAACTCAAATGGCAAAGCAGCAAGGTTGTGAAGTGGTGGTAGATGCCGCGCATGCGTTGGCTCATATCCCGCTTTCATTCCAAGATATTGGATGTGATTACATGGCCACTTCGTTGCACAAATGGTTAGGCGCTCCGTTCGGAACGGGCGCGTTGGTCATCAAAAAGGAGAAGATTGCCACCGTTTGGCCGCTGCTTTCTGCGTGGGAACCTCAGAGTGCAGACATCCGCAAGTTTGAGTTGCTTGGCACGCGTTCTTTCCCTGCCGAAATGGCCGCGTTGGATGCCATTTCCTTTCATCAGAAAATAGGTTTGGATAAGGTGAACCAACGGCTGCATTATCTCAAATTATATTGGGCAGAACCCGTGACTCGAATGATGGGCGTTGTGTTTCATACGTCTCTCAAACCCGCATTTAGTGGTGCCGTGGCCACTTTTTCTATCGAAGGAATGACTTCGAGCCAGATTGCCAATCAGCTCTTTGAAACTCACGGGCTGCATGTGGGCACCATTCACTGGAACGGATTGGATGCAGTGCGAATTAGTCCGCACATTTATACTTCCTTAGCTGAACTTGACCGTTTGGTAGATGCAGTTGCTAAACTCACAGAACAATGATTCAACGCGCATTTCATTGGCTTGAAAAGCACCTAATGCTGAATTTGGTGATGGTCATTGCCTATGCGCTCTTCCTTCTCTTTGCGCACGATGCGTTTGTCAATTTGTCGGTAGGCGTGATGAATAATCTGTCGCTTCCCGTCTTTCAGAAAGTGGTTGCAGTGGTTGTGGTTCTCTTTGCCTTGGCATTGGTTTCCATTGGTTGGTTCGTCCTCCGAAGAGGAAGCGTTGACAAGCGTACCGCCCTCTAGTTTGCCGCCTCGCTGCTGCTGCTGGTGGCACACTTCTTTGTGCTTACAGAGATGAATGTCGAGTTCATTCATGCGTTGATGTATGGTGGATTGGCCGTGTTGCTTTTTCCGTTAATCGGTCGTTTGGGAGGCGCCATCGTATTCTGCCTGCCAGTCATGTTGGTAGACGAATGGTGCCAGCACGTGATTCTCTTTCCACACTACACGAATTTCTTCGAGTTCAACGACATCGTTTTAAATCTTGTAGGTGCTGGGCTTTTCGTCTCGATGCTTCGCTTGTTGGGGATGCGTTCGCAACGGACGTTCTCTCCTGTTTACAAACGCAGCGAAGTTTGGCTTTTGATTTCAGGGGCGTTGGTCATAGTAGGAACACTAGCGGCCTGCATCATCGTTCCCTATTCGGAAGATGCCTGCCCCACCACGTGGTTTGTGTTGAATAAATTGCCCGAAATGAGCGAATTCTGGTATGTGCATCCCGTAATCGGTTCCACGTTTCATATTCTCAAACCCATGGAGGGAATTGCGCTGATGTTCTTGCTGTGTGTTGCCTACTTGGGAATGGACAGATTCAAAATAGAGGCAACCAATTGTACATGTGCCGATTAGCTTGCCCTATTCGGCTCACACCCGAATCCCAATCAGTAAGAAATCGTCAATCTGATCGTTTTTCCCCATCCAATCCAGTAAGGTCTTTTCAAACACGGTCTTCTGCTTATCCATTGGTTGCTGATGGATGTCAAGCAGGAGCTGCTTCAATCGCTTGTAGCCGAATTTCTTAGAACCCTCGCCACCGAACTGGTCAGACACACCATCTGAGAAAAAGTAGAACGTGTCGCCCTTTTGCAGGTCAAACTCGTGAAGTTCGTAGTGACGCAAATCCTCGTGCATGATGCCACCGATATTGACGTGGTCGCCTTTAGTTTCGGTCAGTTCTCCATTTCTGATAAAATAGAGATAGCGGTTCGCAGACGAGAAAAGCAATTTGTTTTCCTCGTGGTTGATGGCGCACAGCGCAATGTCCATTCCATCATGATTGTCCGTTACGCCATGTTTCTGCTTTAGCGTGTTCTGGATTTCGTGATGCAGTCGGTTCAGAATCTGATCGGGTTTCTTCTTCAACTCAACATTTACAATTTGATTGAGATGGTCGTTTCCAATCATGCTCATAAAAGCACCCGGAACGCCATGCCCCGTACAATCTACCGCAGCAATGAAACTCGTATTCTGCTGGTGTGAAAACCAGTAGAAATCACCGCTCACAATCGCTTTCGGCCGGTAAAAAACAAAGCTTTCGGGCAACGAAGCACGAATTTCCTCCATGGATGGCATAATTGCATCCTGAATCCGTTTCGCGTATAGGATGCTTGAAGTAATCTCAGAATTCTTTTCCTCTACAGTTCTTTTCTGTTCCTCAATCTCTACGTTCTTGCGACCAAGCTCTTCGTTGGCTTTTTTCTTCGTTTGATAACGGCCAAAAATCAAGATCAACATCAAAATGGCCAGCACCGTCACGGCAATAATCATGTTCCGCACCGTTTTCTGCTTGGTCAGCTTTAGGTCTTGCACTTCCTTTTCTTTTCCAAGCAATTCTATTTCGCGCTGCTTCTGTTCCGATTCAAACTTCACCTGCATTTCGGCCAATTCGCGCGAGCTTACCGAATGGTCCATGCTATCGCGAACGCTCTTGGCCAACTGCTGAAAATCATACGACCGTTTAAAATCTCCGGTCTCCGCATACGTTTCCGAAAGCTTTTCAAACACGGTAATGCGGTCATCTACACTACCGAAATTCTTGGCATCCCTAAGCGCACGAGTGAGGTATTTCAATCCCAGTTCTGGTTTCTTCGTTCGGTTGTAAATATCCCCAATGGAAGAGAGCGTGATAGTGCTATAACTGTGGTCGCCAATGCGGTTTTCAATTTTCTCCGCATCTAAAAAATAGCTCAGGCTTTTGTCTAGGTCTCCTTCTTCCATAAAGTAGGCCCCAAGGTTATTGAGCGTGCTTATTTGTCCTTTGTCATCCCCAATCCCCTTTTGTAACACGAGTGCTTTTTCGGTGTAAGCAAGTGCTTTTTCCTTGTTTCCCATCACCAGATACACACCACCGATGTTGGAGTTCTTGCCAGCCATCGAGTTCTTATCGCCCAAAGCCTCGCTGATGGTGAGAGAGTTCTGATAGAATTCCAAAGCCTGTTCAAATTTTTCTTGCTGGTAATAGATGTTGCCGATGTTGTTTAGGGTATTTGCCTCACCCACCTTGTTGCCGAGTTCTCTGAAGAGAGAAAGTGCGCTAAGGAAGCTGTCGAGAGCACGTTCTTGGTTTCCGTTGCCGCGATAGATGATTCCGAAATTGTTTAGCGCATTGGCCATTCCCACCTTGTCGCCAAGCTGCTGAAAAATCTTAAATGCGTTCTGATAATAGGCCAGGGCTCGGTCTAAATCGCCTTGATTCTTGTACACTAGACCCAGATTATTAAGCGAACTGGCAACTCCCTCAAGATCGCTAATGTCTTGACGAATCTTGAGAGAACTCTCGTAATTGCTAATTGCCTTGCCGTATTGCCCTTGCATCAGGAAAACGTTCCCGATGTTGTTGAGCGAAAGTCCCTCGTCCTTCCTCAAACCATTCTTCTGGTCATTCTCAAGCGCACGATTATGGAAACTCAAGCTCTTTTCATAGGCACCTTTCAAGCGGTTGGCGGTTCCGGTATTGTTGTAAATGTGGCTTATCTGCTCCTGATATCCGAGCATAACGCTCAATCTTAACGCTTCTTTACTCAGCTCAAGCGATTTGTCTGGATCAATGCGCAGCAGCAATTCTCCCGTCTCAACAAGAGCATCCACGCGGGCGGTACTCCCTTCTTTTAAGGTTGAATTTAGTAGACGATTGAGGCTATCGACCTGCGCCTGTTGCCCAAACGCGCTCGCTGCTACAAAAAGACAAACACAAACTGCAAAGATTTTATCTAGACGAGCCATGGATACTAAACTACAGCTAAAATTTAAAGGCGAATACCTAGCAGCATTACATCATCAATCTGATCCAGATCTTCTCCCTGCCAATCGTCAAAAGTTTTGTTGAGCTGAACTGATTGTTCGGCAACTGTTAGCGACTTCGTTTCATCCAAGAATTCGCGCAGTCTGCGAATCATGAACTTTCTTCCTTTCGGCCCACCAAACTGATCTACAATTCCATCAGAGAAAAGGTAGGCGATGGTGTTTCCTTTGATTGTGTGCGTATGGTTCTCAAACGCTTCCGCCCTGCGTTGCTCCGCACAACTGATAGAGAGTTTGTTTCCATCAATTTGAACCAGTTTACCCTCAACCATCAGATAGAGAGGGCGTTGGGCACCTGCAAATTGCACTTCCTTCTTCTTGCGGTCAATGCGAATAAGTGACATGTCCATGCCCTGATCGGTTTCAAATTCTTTCGCGCTTTGCGCAAATGCCAGCTTGATTCCCTTGTCCATCTCTTCCAAAACCTTGGCTGGAGTATTAATCTTCTTTTCAATAATAATTTGGTTGAGAAGGTCTGTTCCAATCATGCTCATGAATGCACCGGCCACACCATGCCCAGTGCAATCCACAGCCGCAGCCCACGAAATATGGCCTTCAGAGAAAACCCAATAGAAATCACCTCCCACGATATCTTTCGGACGATAGAACACGAAGTGATCGTCAAAAGCCTCCTTCATGTCTTCTTCGGATGGAAGCACCGCCATTTGAATATTCTTGGCGTAATCGATGCTTTCTGTAATGTGTTTGTTCTGCCCCTCAACAATTTCTTTCTGCTCGCGCAATTCCTTTGTTCGTTCTTGCACAGTGGCTTCCAAGATGCGCTTCTCCTCCAAAAGGTTCTTTTCACGCATGAGGATGAACATATACGTGGCAATCAGCACAATTATTCCCAATGTGATATAGAAACCCCACGTTCTGTAAATCGGAGGTGTTATTTCAAATGAGAAAGTGATAGGTTCTCGATTGCAAATGCCAAGACTGTTGCACGCAATAAGTTTAAACGTGTAATCTCCTGGAGGTAGGTTGGGATAGTTCGCAAATTCCTGATCGCTTGGCGGATTCCAATTCGATTCAAACCCCTCCAAAATCCATTTGAATGTGACGCCTTTTGGGCTGTTATGATTTATTCCTTTGAAATGAAACCGAATGGAATTTTCGATGTACGAAAGGTTCAGGCTATTTGGAAGTCCCATTTCCGAAACCTCAAATCCACGCGTGGTCCAATCAACAGATTTGTAATCGAGCTGAACATCAGTTAGGAATGTTTGTGGCTCGAACAGGTCGTCTGACCGTTCGTTTTCGGTAAACCGAGTAATGCCTTCGCTCGTTCCAATCCAAAGACTGTTGCCATCAGAAAGCATAGCTCCACGTTTACAGGTCTTTCCAAGAAAGCCCTTCGACTGGTCGTATTCCCGAACTCGGATAGAATCTCCTACTAGGGATAACTGTTCGAGGCCGTGAATTGTGCCTATAAAGAGTTTGCCGCCCATTGCCGCCAACGAACGGATGGAAGCTCCAACGAGCCCCGTTTCCGGTCCAACTTGACGAATGGCCCCACCATTAATGAGGAATAACCCATCGGTTTGGGAGGCAATGGCCAAGCCGAAAGGACTTTCGCAAATGTCTGTGATAGGGGAATTAGCATTGAGCTCAATACGCTTTTCAACCATAAATCCATCCAGAATAAAAACGGACCCGTCTGCCGTTCCAACCACTCCTTTTCCATCGGCCAACCACTTCAAGGAGGTGACGTTGTCTGCGCTGAAATCATCCGTGAGTGGAATCCGCATAAAACCAGAACCATCATAAGCAGAAAGGCCGCTTGGCGTTCCAATAATCAGATTGCCTTCGGAATCCTTAGCGAGGCAGTTGATGTTGTTGTCGGCAAGTCCGAATTCATCCGAATAGATGTATAAATTCTTACCGTTCCATTGAAAAAGCCCACCAAAATCCATTGTTCCGAACCACAGGTTTCCAAAACCATCCTCTGCAATGGAACTTATTTGTCGGTCGTTGATGTCAGGATCGTTAAATGCCCGAACAAAAGAATGCCCATCGTATTTGAGCACGCCACCAGCCTCGTTTCCTGCCCAGATCTGACCTTTTTTATCCTTAAAAATGAAACTTGGTGCAATCTCGAGATCATCTGAAGAGAAGTAGTGGGTGAAAGCCAAATTCTTCACCCTCACCAGACCTTTTCTAGTTCCTAGCCACGTGTTTCCTTCAGCATCGTTCATCACAGCAAGTACCTCATTGCTCGGCATCCCGTTCTCTTCACTAATCCTGAGTAGGTTTCCCTTGCGGATGCGGTTGACTCCGTTGTAGGTCGCCAACCAACTATCCCCTACCCGATTGACCGACAGGTCGTTAATTTGACTGTTGTCTAGACCATCGCTTGCGGAAGTGTTGATGAACCGACCTTTCTGCCAAATGCTTACGCCACCTAGCGTTCCAATTAGAACCTGATCTTTCTTCATATAAATGCTGGTGACGTAATTGTTGACCAACCCATTTCCCATATACAAATGGTCAATTTTATCTCCACGGATGATGTTCAGTCCCGAACCGTACGTGCCCACCAGCATGTTTCCATCCGTATCCTGAGAAATTGCCCTGATGTTATTGGAAGCCAGCCCGTTCTTGCTGGTTCGGGAAATCCATTTGCTGCCATCAAACATGGAAACACCACCGAAAGTGGCAGCCCAAATATTTCCGTCCTTGTCCTGAAATAAATCTTGAACTTCGTTGTTTGCTAATCCCTGTTTATCGTTGATTGTCCAAATGGAGTCCTTTCCGATAACCGAAATACCACCAATTGCATGCCCAACCCAAATCTGTCCAGTCCTGTCGCACATGATGGAAATACAGATGTTCTCGGCTAATCCATCTCGAAAGCCGTAGTTTTTGAAGCGCTTCCCGTCAAATTTGCTGACACCGCTGTTCGTAGCCACCCAAATGTAACCGAGTCTATCCTGACAGATGTCGTTTACCTCGGCACTAGCAAGCCCACTCTCACTGCCATAAATTTCTAGGTCATAGGTCTGAGCACTTACGCTCAAACGAGAGGTAATTGTAACGACAACAAGAAGAAGAAAAAGTAAGTGTCTTCTCAATTCCGGGTGATGAGGTTCCTAGTTCCTATCACGCAAGTACGGAGATGAGCAGAATAAGTTCCGAATTAGCGATTGGCAAGAAAGTCTTTGAACCAAAGCCCCGAATCTTTCATTGTCCGTTTTTGTGTTTCAAAGTCGATATGAACCAATCCAAACCGGGGATGATAACCCTCGGCCCACTCAAAATTGTCCAGCAGCGTCCAGCAGTAATATCCCAGAACGTTGACGCCTTCTCGTTTGGCACGCAACACTTGGCGTAGGTAATCTTGATAGAATTTCTTGCGCTGCTTGTCGTGCACAAAATCGCCTTCCACAACATCAGGAAATGCGCTTCCGTTTTCGGTCACAATGATTTTATCAATCTTCTCATACTTGTCAAAGTACTTCAGCATTTTGTAAATCCCTTCGGGATGCACTTCCCATTTCATTTCGGTGATTTCGGGACGAGGTTTCAGGTTTTTGGGAGCAATTGGAGTGCCAGCCATCCACGGAACAATGCCGTTCGATTTTGTCACCATCCGCGAGTAATTCTGAAGGCCATAGAAGTCGAAATCAAATTCAACTCGTTTCATATCACCATCCAAAATGTATTTCTCCATTTTGCGAATCATCGGCAAATCATCCATTGGATAACCTAAACCTTGTGGCGGCTCGATATAAAGGCGGTTTACCAAAGCGTCAAAACGTCTAGTTGCTTTGTCATGCCGATGTTTTTCATTCACCGGTTCAATAGGAGAACAGCTGAAAGTTGTACCCACATTTGCGTTTGGCACATTTGCGCGAATTATCCGTCCGCCATCTGCTTGACACATGGTGGAATGATGACAGGTTGGAAGGAAGTTTTTCGGCCACATTTTGCCAGGAGCGTGCATGCCAAGCATGTATCCCGCAATGGTAAATGATGCCTGTTCGTTCATCACCATCCAATTCTTCACTTTATCACCATACGTTTTGGTGATGAGGTTGGCGTATTCTTCAAACCAATTAATCACATCGCGGTTTTGCCAACCGCCTTTGTCTTCCAAAGCCTGAGGCAGATCCCAATGATAGAGCGTAATCCACGGTTGAACTCCCTGTTCTAAACACGAATCAATCACACGGTGATAGAAATCCAATCCTTTTTGGTTTACCTGACCGATTCCATTTGGCAAAACACGAGACCAAGAAGTCGAGAACCGAAATACATCCATGTTCATTTTCTTGACCAAACCGATATCGGATGCATAGTTGTGGTAGAAATCGCAGCTTACATCGCCTGTTTCGTTGTTTTTGATGTTCCCTTTTTTATGCGAAAACGTATCCCATATGGAAGGACCTTTCCCATCCTCATTCCAACCGCCCTCAATCTGATAAGCAGCAGTTGCCACGCCCCATAAGAAGTCGTCTCCAAAATCTGCAGCTGTGAAATCTAACCCTTCAGGTCGTGATAATCCCGATGCATAAGGCGCAGCGGCCAAACCTGCCCCACCTATCATCGCTCTTCTGATTGCTTCTCTTCTATCCATGGCTTAATGTTGAAATCCGTTCAAAAATACCTTTCTGAATTTGGCATTGGCCGTTTGAATGGGCTAATTTTGCAGCAAATTCCAACGACATGAAATTCGGAGTAGTCATTTTCCCAGGTTCCAATTGCGATCAAGACATGATTCACGTCCTGCGCGACATCATGAAACAAGAAGTGGTTGAGTTGTGGCATAAGGATCACGACCTACAAGGAGTTGATTTTGTGGTGTTGCCTGGAGGCTTCTCTTTTGGAGACTATTTGCGTTCGGGAGCCATTGCACGCTTTTCGCCCGTTATGAAAGAAGTGATTGAATTTGCCAACAACGGAGGCTATCTCCTTGGCGTTTGCAACGGTTTTCAAGTGCTTTGCGAAGCTGGTCTTTTGCCCGGAGCATTGCTTCATAACGACACACAGAAGTTCATTTGCAAGAATGTGAACATTCGCTGCGAAACAACCGATTCGTTGGTGACAAATCAGATGAAAACTGGAGCCGCTTTGAAAATTCCGATTGCCCATGGC
Organism: Flavobacteriales bacterium; assembly: GCA_041687875.1. Classification (GTDB taxonomy): domain Bacteria; phylum Bacteroidota; class Bacteroidia; order UBA10329; family UBA10329; genus UBA10329. The sequence goes on from JBDNJH010000095.1 coordinate 17,426, forward strand.
GAAGGACGATTCTACGCAGATGCAGCAACTTTGGCGGAATTGGAAGCCAACGACCAAGTACTTTTCCGCTATTGCGATGCGAACGGAAAGTTGGATGATGCTGCAAACCCAAATGGTTCATTGAGGAACATTGCTGGTGTTACAAACAAAAACAGAAATGTGTTTGGAATGATGCCGCATCCAGAACGTGCTGCCGATGAAAACCTTGGTAATTTGGATGGTAAAGCGCTGTTCGAATCAATCCTTGCGGGGATTTCGGCTTAGGCGATAGTAGTCGTGAATCTTACGGTGTCAATTTGCTTTTTAAGTCCATTTGTTCGTGCAGGATTCTAATGACTTCAACTTCATCATTTTGAATCATTTGATAGAGTACAATGTGTTTTCCTACTCTGCAACCTAATAAGCAAGGGTCAATTTCATCGTAGTTTCTTCCGATTAAAGACGTTTCAGCAATTTCATGACAAGCTGTTCTGATTAAACCATAATATTTGTCAGCTTGATTTTCCGACCAAATATGGGCAGTATATTCCCAAATGTTGTCTAGGTCATTTATGGCCTCTTGCCTCAATATGAGCTTAGCCATTTTTCCTTTTCTCGGATTTTAGCTTTTTTAGATTCTCGTCAAAATCAAAATTTTCTACGCGAGGACTGTTCATCCCTTCTTGTATTGCATTCCTTAAGGCGATAACTTTACTTTCTTCGGTTTCCAGAAGCCGAAGTCCAGCCCGTATCACTTCGCTCACATTTTTATACCTCCCTGCCGAAATTTGGGTGTGAACGAATTGGTCAAAGTAATTTCCAAGTGATATGGATGTGTTTTTGCTCATTTGATAATCTTTTCTCAAAAGTACCAATAATTGGTAAATGAGTCAGATCTGGACTGGGTTGCTCAAACTATTCACAGTAATTGGATACATGTAACAAGTTCAATACTCGACAACGCGTTTTTAAATTTCTAGGAGACAAACGTAAACCTATTCTAAAAAAGAAAGGCTCACCAAATGGTGAGCCTTTTGTGTTTCAAACAAGAAGGTTGTTAAACAACTTTCACGTTAACTGCGTTCAAACCTTTACGGCCTTCTTTCAGTTCAAACTCAACGTTGTCTTCTTCACGAACTTCGTCAATCAGTCCGGAGACGTGGACAAAATATTCTGTTTTTGTTTCTTGGTCAATGATGAATCCAAAACCTTTAGAATCATTAAAAAACTTTACTGTACCTTTTTTCATTGTAATAAATAATTGAATAAGCCGCAAATGTACTGTTAATTCTTTCACACATATAGGTCAGAAATTCTTGGTCTTAAGCGACATTAATTGTGTAGGTGCCCAATGCTAAAACTTGGCTTTTATGCTTAATTCATTTGCAAAGCAATGCTCTGATAGAACTCCGGAGATGTTAGATCTAGGAAATACATATCATCCGAATTTTCCGCTAGATTGATTTTTGTTTGAATGCTTTTTGTATCGGCATCCGGACTGTTTCGGTAAACGGTTTCACCCCTCTCGTTTCTGATTTTGATTTCTAGCGATTTGTCCAAATTGCTGAGCGACATGGCCAATGTGCGTGGCGATGGAGAACCAACATGGAGGGCCATTCCGCTTTCTGCATGAAGCTGTATTGATTTACTAGCCCTGCCCAATGCCACAAACTGATTTTGAGCAACTGCACCATTGAACAACGCCTTTTTGGTGTGATATGGATAAATGCCAGCCAGACCATCTTCCAGAACGGGTGTTCCGTTCAGTAATTCGCGTGGCATCAACGCAGTTTCCTTATTGATAACATGGAAGTAGTTCACTTCGCCATTAGCGGTAAGGATAGTCACCATTACCCTGTCGTCTGAAGAATTTGACATGTAAACCTTATCAAACCCAGATTCGGTTTGGAAGAAGATGTTGCAGGTTTTATTGTCTGATCCTAGTAGCATAATCTGCTGTTCTTTCACTTCGCTAATTGCCCAAAAGTCTGAACGGTCGGTAATCTGTCCAGTCTTAGAGTTGAACGTGCTGAATGCTAATTGAACCGCTGCTTTTGTGCCAATTGGTCCAGAAATAATGGATGAAGCACCAACGAATTGAACTCCTGTTTCGGCCATTTGCTGACAAACCTGAACAAATAAAGGGTTAGCCATTTCTTTTCCACCCAGTATCATTTCTATGATAAGAGGTTTGTTTACCGTTCGGGCATATTCTTGCATGTAGGCTAGAGATTGAACCAGATTGCTTTCTCCACCTTTTAAGTTGCGTATGATGATGGTGGAGGTTGGGTCGTCAGAACGGTAAGAGATGAATCCAATGTTTGAATCAGTCTCAATTTTTTTCAACTGAGCAAGATCCTTTGGATGGAGCGTTCCCGAATTATCAAGAATTCCAACTACAACATTTGCTCCTGAGAATTTCAGTTTTATCGACTCAATTTTGACGGCAGATTGACCCTCATTTTTTTGATCCAACTGTCCTGCGCAAACTCCTTTCACTTTATTGAGTGCTACGAAGTCCGAACTGCTGATTCTGATTCCGAGGATGTTTCCATGAACCGATTTTACCGTAGCATTGGTACGCGCAAAGGCATCGCCATCTAGTTTGTTGTTCACCTTAATAAGTGCGCCATGCGTTTCTTTCTGCTCATCGGCCATTACTAAGTTGGCTAAGAGTACGAGTGAGAAAGTGTAAAGGACAATGGCTACTATTAATAGTACGCGAGATAATGAATCGTCTCCCGAATGCATTATCGACTCATTTTGACTGCTGTTTTCCGCTTGCTTTTTCATAACCGTCTTCTTTGGTGATTGACTGTTTCAAATGTCAACAAGAAGAAGGTGGGTGGATTACGCGCTAGTGCCGCAGACTACGACAAGCGTTTCAAATCATTGGGCAACAAAATTGATAGAACGGGCTTTTGCCTAGATTTCATGAAAATATGTTGTGCTGGAGGCGAAGGATTGTTGCAAAACCCAAAATGCAACATGTGTTGCAAGGGTCAAACCTCCTTCTTAACCTGACTTGGAGAGATGCCGTAATCCTCAGTAAAACACTTGGTAAAATAGGCTGGACTGCTATAGCCAACGCGGTATGCAATTTCAGAAACTGTGCCAACCTTGTTCTGCAAGAGCTGATAGGCGTGTCCCAAACGATAGTTGCGCACAAAGCGGCTAGCACTTACACCCGTAAGGGCAATTAGCTTTCGGTGCAATTGTGCACGGCTCATCCCAACTTCTTTACTCAACTCTTCTACGCTAAAGTGTTCATCATCAAGATGCTTGTCTACCACGCCTTTTACTCGCAACAAGAATTTCTCCTCCATAGAAGGCTCGCTAGCAACTTGTGGCTTAACCAATAATGTGCGCGAATACTTCTCCTTCAGTTTTATCCTGTTTTCAATGAGGTTTTTGATTCGGGCATGTAATTCTTCCGAACTGAACGGCTTTGGAACGTAGGCATCTGCACCAGTTTCCAGCCCAATGATTCGATTTTCGACCCCAGCCTTTGCCGTTAAAATGATGATAGGCACATGACTGGTTTTTTCCTGCTTCTTCAGAATCTTGGTCACTTCAAATCCATCCTTTCCTGGCATCATCACATCGCAGATAATCACATCTGGTATGATTTCGGTGGCTTTTTCAATCCCTTTTTCACCATCAACAGCTTCAAAAACTCGGTATTTGGGCTCAAGGGTTAACCGAAGAAAATTTCGGATATCATCGTTATCCTCAATTACAAGAACAATATTCTGAGCGCTGATTTCCTCTTCGGTCAGGGTTTGTTTTTGAGGCTCAAAATTTACTACAATCTCCAAATCCGGATCAATCGGATCCAATGCCGGAATCTCCATGTCAGTTTGTGTATTGACCGAAGCCTGTTCCAAGGGCAGTAAAATCACTATTTCAGTTCCAACACCAGAAATGCTTTTTAACTCGATTTTCCCCTTGTGTAAATCAACGAGGTCTTTCACTAACGCCAGGCCAATTCCGGTTCCCTTATTCTTTCTCCACCGCGAATTCTCAGATTGATAGAAACGGTCAAAAACCTTGTCAACTTGGTCATCAATAATCCCAACTCCGGTATCCTGAACCACTAGTTTACAGTACTCTTTCCCGTCTTTTTGCGCTAGACCCACTCTCAAGCTAACCTCACCGCTATCCGTGAATTTGAATGCGTTTGAAAGCAGATTGAAGAATATGAGCTCAATTTTATCAGGGTCAAAATCCATGTTGATGGTATCTTCTTCTGCATTGAATTTCAGTCCAACACCTTTTCTCAGCGAAAGCGAAACGAACGATTTGTGAATCTCATCTATGAAAGGAACGATGTTTCCGCGTCTCAAGTCAAGATCCATCTTGTCTGCTTCAATCTTGGCAATATCCAATAGTTGATTGATGAGTTTTTCAAGGATTTTGGCGTTGCGCTTTACAACGATTAACTCCTTTTTGGCTTGTTCGTCTTTTATGGTCGGAATCACTTGTTCTAAGTGACCTAATATCAGCGTTAACGGGGTTCTGAACTCGTGCGTGACGTTTGAAAAGAAATCAGATTTGACCAAATCGAGTTGCTTCAACCTTTCGGCCTCCATCTTGCCAAGTCTCAGTTCGTCATCCAGTCGCTGCCGTTTCAATCGGCCGTTCAGTAACCACCAAGCCACCAAAAGAATGGCGATGGAAAGGATGGGTAATCCCCATTGGATGATGGCACTGGTTTGTTGCATAGATGGATTTAAATGTAATACTATCTCGCTTATCTATAGAAGTTCATTTCGTCCAAATATTGCCAAGCCTCGTATGGCATCAGGTATTTCACGCTGTTTCCGTCTACAATTTGCTGGCGGATATGGCTTGAAGAAATATTCATCTGAGGCGCATTCAGTACTGTGATGTTGCCTTGGCTCAACATTTCAGAAGCATCATATTCAGGTCTTGAATAGAGGACAATGGGATAGTTGGCGAGAATTGTTTCGTAGTTCTTCCACTTTGGTAAGGATGCCAAATTATCTCCTCCCATGATTAATGAGAACGCCACATTCGGATATTTCTCCTTCAAATAGGCAAGCGTGATGGAAGTATAGGACGGTTGATCCAACTGAAACTCAATGTCTGAAACTTTGAATCGGAGGTCGTTTTCAACTGCTCGTTGCACCAAGCCAAATCGGTGACGCCCGTCCAGCAGACTTTTTTTCTGCTTCAATGGATTGTGTGGCGAAACCACAAACCATATCTCTTTCAGTTCCGTGTGGTTGGCAACATAATCAGCAATAATCATGTGTCCAATATGAATCGGGTTGAACGAGCCGAATAACAGTCCTACTTTTTTCATCGGATGAAGTCAGCGACCAGTTTCTCAGCGTTTTTCTTCGCTATTTCCAGAACATCATTAACTAAAACCACATCAAACCGATTTGCGTAGGTCAATTCCTCCTCGGCTTTGGCAACTCGTTTAGCAAGGCTTTCATCGCTTTCTGTGTCGCGTCTTTTTAATCGATTTTCAAGCTCTTTTACTGAAGGCGGTTCTACAAAAACTGCTAACGCAGCATCTCCGAACTGTTTCTTGATGTTCAACCCACCAACCACGTCCACATCAAATATGACCGTTTTCCCTTCGGAATGAATACGGTTAATTTCGGAGCGGAGCGTACCATAATACTGATTCTCATAAACCTCTTCCCACTCCAAAAAATCGCCTTTCGCAATGCGTGAACGGAATTCATCTGGACTCAAGAAGTAGTAATCCTTTCCGTTTTCTTCGTTCGGTCGTTTTGCCCGACTTGTGGCCGAAACAGAAAAAGCCAACTTCAATTCGGGCTTAGAAAGCAGATGATGTACTAGCGTTGTTTTGCCCGATCCGCTTGGGGCTGAGAAGATGATGAGTTTGCCTTGGCTCATGGTGCAAAGATGGAGATTATCTTAGTCTTCGGAAGGCGGCAACTTTTCCAAGACAGACCAAGCTATCCAAACCAGAAACGCAACTAAGGCAATTAGGAATAAATAAGAACCGAATCCTACCTGCAACGACTTCAAAATCTGTCCGCTCACTAATGCTCCAAAGGCCAAATGGCGTGGATAAACAGACCTTAAAGTTGAAACCGAAGCACGGCTAAAAATGCCGTAAAACACCACCGAAGCCACGCCCCCAAGGATGGAAAACAACTCGGCAGCCGACCATCCGATAATCGTGAAAAGGATTCCTACGAACAGAAAACCGAGGGCCACTATGAACGAATAGCGCAGAAGAGAGGAAGGATTTTTCATCATCCTCAAAAGTAACTCAACACGGGCTTAACTTTTACTCGGAGGGGAGAGCAATTCGGCTGTCATCATTTCAAAGATCTTACTCAACGTTTGCAATCGGCTAATTGTGATGTCGCACTTATTGTTCTCTAATCGACTATATTGTCTTTGACTTATGCCCAAGCACTCGGCCATGTATTCTTGAGAATAACCACGGATTACTCGTTGCTTTCTTAATTCATCTGTCAACATATCAGTTCCATTTGATAGGTTTATCATTCAACTTGCGAGTTTCCTGGTCTCTGATGCAAGTCGTTATGTGCAGTGAATATAAAGAACCCATGGGGCAAAAACACACTATAACATCAAAAAAAGTTGGTACAAGACAAAATACGTCTGATTTAGCCGTTCTATGTCCTGTTTTAGCCTTTTTGCGGCTGACACCCAGCCCCGTTTCTTCCGAGCATTACATCATGGAATTTAAAGTTCTTGACGTTATATCGGAAACCAACAACAAATTCTGACACGTTGCTTATGCACCCTCTGAGCAGAAACACGGCCGATGGCAGAAATGAGAATGAACACTTTCCATGAAAATCAAACAAAAATCAATAACCTAAAAATTAGAAAAAATGAAAAAGATGATGATGGCCGCATGTGCGGCAATAATGCTTGTTTCCTGTGGGAAAGAAGAAGTGGCTGAAGCAACGACAGGTACGACCTTTCAGAAAAACAGCGATGTTAAAATGTACACATGGACAGGAAAACGCTGTATTGATTTCAGAGGCTCCTGTTTCCCAGAGGTAGTAGTAAATGGCAAGGACAAAACAGTTATTGACGATGTTTTTGACACGATTGACAAAGGAAATCAATCGGACATCAAAACAGCGTTTTCTGCAAACCAGAGTGTTCTAAAAAAGTACATCAACACTCAAGAAATAGACGATGTAATTGCTGGAAATTTGGAGGTTACAGCAACCGATGGTGACTCAGGCGGAAGTCTGCATTACATGGTTTTCGACACTTCGGGTCAAACTGGAAATCCGAAAGCGGTTTATCCTTTTAAGGACTGAAATTAATGTGTGGTGGAAGGGTGGACACTCTTCCACCATACTTTTATAATAAAATCGGATGGAACAGTACAAGTATATTGTATTACTCACGGTATTCCTTGTCGTTGCGTGTAGTAATGCACAAGAACCGAAACAGGCAAGCATAACACCTGTGAAAAATCTCGAATGGCAACTGGGTTATTCTCCCATTGAACAGCATTCTGGCAGTTTCATCAATAAAGCAGACGGTGAGGAGTACATCTATTTTTCAGAACCCAGCACGAAGAAAGTGTTGGACATTCTGACCCTTGATGGCGAACTAAAATGGCACATCTCGCTGGCGGCTCTCAATTCGCTAAACGAAAGAGTTGAAGGCTTTCAGGTACTCTCGCCCGATTCCATTCTAGTGGTTTCCATGTATACCAATCATCTTTATTGTTTCAATAGCAAAGGAGAAGTTTGGAAACACATCGATCTCAATCCACTCTTGGAGAAGTTGGGAGGCGGAAAACATGAAGTTTTCGTTCCTTCTTATGGAGGACATTTTTATAAGAATGACGCGTTACTTTTTTTGGGAACATCTAGTATAGAACTTGAAAATGAGCCCTCCTGGGAACAAATAGATATAATTAGAAGCACTTATAATATTGCCAATAAGTCTCCCCAGTGCTTTCAGTTTTCAAACATATTCTCGGACAGCATTAAAGTTAGGTCGGGTCTTACCGCTTACACCACAAAATATCTGTGCGGCAAAGATTCTATGGCGCTAGGCGCATTCCAATACTTGTTGGCAAAGGATAAACTGATTCGGTATTCAGAACACTCGAATCAATTTCACTTGGTTTCAAACAGCACGTTAGAGGTGGTAGACACGGTTTTTGCTCGTTCGGAACATACAAGCGTTGGGTGCACACCGCTTCTTGTAGAACTTAAAAACTTTGAATCAGGCGCCATCGTGGAAACCCGTCAAACACAAGGCTGTATGGTGCAAATGGTGCATGACCATTACCGTAATCTCTATTACCTGAGTGTGAAGCACGATGTACGAAACAGAAAAGACCTTGATGATGTACGTGATGGCCGAGGCCCATGGTCGTTGATGATTTACAATTCCGACCTTGAACTTTTGAATGAAATACTGATGCCAGAGCAAACGTATGCACCCGAAAATCTCATTGTGTGCAAACAAGGATTATTAATTGGAACAAACCGCAGAGAATATAAAACCTACGAGCATGATAAGGCCAAATATGAGCTTTTTGAAGTGGTGGTTCCCGCTACTTCTGATAATTGAAATAGGATGTCATTCTCCGGCTGCGAAGGAAAATTCTGCTGCGGAAATGGAGCATGTCTTTTCGTTTTTAGAGGAAAACGGTTATCAGCCTTCTTCTGATAAAGCCACAAGAATGGTTCTGGTGCTAACCGATGTTAGCTGCCCAACGTGCAACAAGAATTATGCGCTGTTTCTCGAAAAATATGTGGCTGATCCCACCATTGCCATTGTGGTTTCGGCAAGTCCGGCTGCGTTAGATATTTCGGCTTTCAATGATGAAAAAGCCACCAATGTGGTTGTTGACCATCGCAACCAATTTCGCAATTTCACATCCTTGAAAGGTTCGGGTGCCATTCTGCTGAAAGCAAACAGAATAGATACAATTGTTGAATTATCAGCCCAGCGGCTTGATAAGGATTTTCAATTCATCGAAGAGCAATTAAAATAAGGGTGAAGGCTTTTGGGGGAAGACTGACCAACGCTTTTCAACACCACAGAATAGAAATCCTTTTCAGCCCAGTTTTCTTTCGATTATCGGCATGTAATTAACGCGAAACTTAACCGTACTTTTGCGCGCTGATTTTCAAGGACATGACATCATTAAGAAATATTGCCATTATTGCCCACGTTGACCACGGAAAAACTTCGTTGGTTGATAGAATTCTATCTGCTGCCAAAGTATTCAAGGACCACGAGGTCATGGGAGAACTGGTTATGGATAGCAACGATCTGGAGCGCGAGCGTGGCATCACCATCCTCGCCAAAAACGTGGCGGTGATGTGGAAAGACACCAAGATCAACATCATCGACAC
>JBDNJH010000096.1:0-13695 GCA_041687875.1 Flavobacteriales bacterium
ACATTTCCAGAATTCTGGACGAAATAAACGATGAGCGTTTTTTAAACAGCTTACTTGCCATGATGGAGGAGTATAATCGCACCGCACCGCAACTATCTGCCGAACAATTATCAGAGCTTGAACGGAGAATTGCAGACCACCAAGCTGGGAGAACGGAAAATATTCCGTGGAAACAATCGATTGATGAGATACGGAGTTCTTTGAGAAGATGAGCTTTCAGGTATTCAACAAACTTCGGGCAGAACAAGAAATTCTCGAGGCTGCAAGTTGGTATGAAGAGCAACAGTTGGGTCTTGGCATTCGGTTTTTAGATGAACTCGAAAATGTTTTTATCGAGATAAAAGCGAATCCGTTCCTGTTTCAAAAGAAATATGGAGAAACAACACAGGCGGGTCTGAGTGTATTCCCTTTCGTTCTGCTCTATCAGGTTGAAGAGGAAATAGTTGTTGTTTTCGCGGTCTTTCACACAAGCCGAAACCCAGCAAAGAGACCTTAAAGGAAATCCTGAATAAATCCTCTCAATCCGATTCCGCCCATGAAGAGGGAAAAAAGAAAAATGAGAAAAAGTATGACGTTGGCTGTGGCGGAATTCACATGTTCGCCCATAATCTTCCTGTTTGAAGTGAGGTAGAAAATGCCTCCAACCGTAACGGGAAGCACCAAAGCTGCAAACGCCTGACTTGCCACCATCACAAAAATGGGTCGTGCATGAAAGATGGGGACGACCAGCCCGAGAACCGACATCACAAGAACGACTATCCGAAAATCAGTCCGTTTCATGTCAGGTTTTATGCCAGAATAATCGCAGATCATCCAAGGCAACAACAGCGTATTCGGAAATTGGGATGAGAGCCCCGCAGCGGCAATGCCGACCACAAAAATGCCGACCGCGAATTTCCCAGCCACGGGTTCCAACAGCGTTATCATATCCTTCGCATCGTTCAGAGATTGACCTGCGAGATAAAGCGTTCCAGCAGCAGCGGCCATGATGGAAGCCGAGATCAGAAACATCATTGTGGCACTCACAGCAGCATCGCGGTTCTGAATTTTCATATCCTGAATTCCCCAACCTTGCTCCTTTACTAGCGTAGTTCGAACGATGAAAATCATGGACGAAACAGTTGTGCCGACCATTCCAGCAATGATCAAATATGGCCCAGCAACAGAATCTGCATTCGCTTCGGGCAAGGACGGAATCAACCCGTTGAGTATATCCGCAACTGGCGGCATCATCAGCACAAAATTGATGAAGAAACAAAGCCCCATAAAAGCGACCATCATCGCCAACGCCTTCTCAAACGTGGATGTCGTTCCGACCAGAAAAATGCCATAGATTAATGCGATGGAACCGCTCGCCCAAACGAGCGGTGAAATGCCACCACTAATCCAAGTAAGCGACCAATGATGCAGGACATCAGCCACAATTCCCATCACTCCCATTATTCCTCCAGAAACGTTGACCGTGAGTGCCACCAACAGGAACATCCCGAATGCTGGATGAATGTGTTTTCGGAATGCTGCAAGGGCAGTTTCGCCTGTCACAATCGTGTATTTCCCAAACAAACGGATGAGATAATACGTGACCAAACATGAAAGTAAAATCGTCCAAAGCAAAGCCATTCCGTAGTTGGCCCCTGCCTTCGCCATGGCAGTCACGCTTCCTGTTCCAAAATTAAAACCGATGAGAAAAAGCCCTGGAAGAATGGATTGGATGAATTTTTTCATGAGCGGAAGTTACTCGCCAATGCCTTAACTTTGGGTAGACTGGAAATGAGATGAAAACCGTGAACTGGAGAGAACATATTACCGCAGATCCCAAGATACTTTATGGTAAACCTGTATTCACTGGAACCCGTATTTCAGTTGAACTTATTCTCGAAAAATTGGGGCATGGACAAACTGTGTCTGAATTAGTGTCTGCTTACCCAGCCCTTACACCTGAATCAATCACGGCCTGTCTCCTTTTCGCAGCCGAACCCGTGAAAAGCGACATCATTTACAAGGCTGCATGAATCTGCTTGCTGATGAAAGTCTGGATCATGGCATCATCTAAATACTTGAGAAACACCGCTTTTTAGTCTATTCCATTGCGAATAATTGTTCGGGAATCTCCGATGATGAAGTCCTTCAGATTGCGGTTGAACGCAGCGAACTTCTGATTACTGAAGACAAAGATTTCGGTGAATTGACCATCAGATTCAACAAGCCGAATTGCGGAATTGTCCTGCTAAGAGCGAACGATAAGTCTCCTTCTGAACGCTTTGAACTACTGCTCCATGTTCTGCAAGAAAAAGAAGCCGAACTCAAACAATGCTTCGTAGTGATTGATAGTAATGGCACAAGAATTAGGAGATTGAAATAAACCTATTTCAACTGCTTCATCGCTTCATCGACCTCCGAAACGGGCATCTGACACGCCTTATCAACACACACATAAATACGCGTGTCGCCTTTCACCAACTTGTTTTCTAAGAGCGACAGACCACCTTCATCAGTTCCTCCAATCAGCATTTTATTGGGGTGATAATATTGCTCCATTTCCGCACGTTTCGCATCAGCATCTTTTCCAATAATGGCTACTTCATAGAACGGGAACGTGTGATAAAGCATCAACTCCAACCAATTGGAATACCAACTGGCACCTTGACCGATGTTGGCCGCCACATTATTCAACATCTGCTCAGAAATTTCCAAGTATTCCTTTTTATCCAAGTAATGTCCGAGCTGAAAAAGTCCTTTTGCCATGCTTGAATTTGAGGATGGAATAACGTTATCCGTCAACTCCATTTTCCTTGCAATAAGCTTTGGATCGGAGTTTGAATTGAAAAAGAACATGCCTGATTCTGAATCGTGGAAATGCTCGATGGAATATGCTGCCAATCGGTCTGCCTCATCCAACCATTTCCTATCAAACGTGGCCTGATAAAGCGAAATGAATGCTTCGATGGTGAAGCAGTAATCCTCCAAAAACCCATTGATGGTGGAGCGTTGTTCCTTATGATTATGCCACAGCCCGCCATCTTTCGTCTTCTGCTTTTTGAGGATGAAATCAGCGTTTTTGAGAGCGGCATTCAGGTACTCTTTCTCACCGAAAACACGGTAGGCATCGGCATAACCTTTCAGCATCAGCGCATTCCAAGATGTGAGTTGTTTATCATCCAAACCTGGTCGAATGCGCTTGCTTCTTTCCTTTAAAAGCAAGGCGTTGACATCGGTAACTTTCTTCTTCAAATCAATCACTTTCCAACCTTGCTTTTTGGCGAAATCCTCATCTCCATCCTTCCGAAGGAGAATGTAATTTCCATGCTCCCAAAGTCCTTTTGCATTGATGTTGTAATAGTCTTTCACCCACTCAAAATCGGCACCTAAAAGCATTTGCAACTCCTCTTTAGTCCACACATAGAATTTGCCTTCTTCACCTTCGCTATCGGCATCCAATGCAGAATAAAAAGCACCTTCTTTTGAGGTCATTTCACGCTCAATAAATTCGAGCGTTTCATCCACAATTTCCTTATAAAGTGGGTTTTTCGTTGCTTGATAAGCTTCCGAATAAAGCGACACCAACTGACCATTATCGTAGAGCATTTTCTCGAAGTGAGGAGCTTTCCAAAGCTCATCGGTGGAATACCGAGCAAATCCGCCACCAACTTGATCGTAAATTCCTCCGAAAGCCATTTTTTCCAGCGTCAGATTCACATGGTCTAACATAAACTTATCCTGCGCAAGCGTAGCATACCGAAGCAGAAACTCATAGTTGTTCGGCAGCGGAAATTTTGGTGCGCGGTTCGGGCCGCCCTCTTTATTGTCCACCTGCGTTTTCCATGTTTCTACAAACGAGGAAACGGCCTCCTTGGTAAACTTGGCTTCAGCCGTATTCCGCTGAATTAGCTCACTTTCAGAAACTCCTTTTGTAAGGTTAGTGGCATATTCCAGCGCTTTTTCCCTATCATTTTCCCAAATGCCAGAAACCTTGGCCATCACATCCATCCATTGCTCCTTTGGGAAATAGGTTCCGCCATAAAGCGGCCGACCATCTGGCAACGCAAAACAATTGAGCGGCCAACCTCCACGGCCTGTCATCAGCTGAACTGCATTCATATAGACTTGATCCACATCTGGGCGCTCTTCTCTATCCACTTTAATACAGATGAAATGTTCATTCATATAGGCCGCAACAGTGCTATCCTCAAAACTTTCGTGCTCCATTACGTGGCACCAATGACAAGCACTATAGCCAATACTCACCAAAATCGGTTTTTGCTCGGCTTTGGCTTTCGCTAAACTTTCATCGTTCCAAGCCATCCAATCCACAGGATTGTGTGCGTGCTGAAGTAGGTACGGACTTGTTTCGTCAATAAGGGAATTTGTGTGTTTATGTTCGGTCATTTCGGTTTTGGAAGTGTGTTGCCCGCTACAGGCATGAAAAAGAAATGTGCTCAAAAAAATTGGAAAATAATGTTGTGGAAACTTCATTGTGGTCAAAAGTAGCAAGTAATCAGCCGTACCTTTGGGCGGTGCAAGAACCACAGACAGACACGTTGCAAATTGAGCTATTGGAAGACTCCGCTTCTTTGGCCTTCCAAGACTCTATCTGTCTTGATTATGAAGGCTTTGTTTGTCTAGTTGCTGAAGATACTGTTCCAGTCGTTTTCGAAGAACCCGTTCCAAGTCTTTTTGAGGGTCATCTTCTTCCCGTTCAAAACGATTTTTCCTATTTGGATAAGGTCGTATCGGGTGGCAGTTTTGGCTTTTTTGTGCTTCTTTTCTGTGCCGCCATTTTCGTTTACATACAACGGAGTTCGGAAGGGTTTTTCGGTTCTGTGTTCAAAGCGAGCTTCGATGCAAATCAGGCCAATCAGGATGCACGTGTTGAGAATTCGCAGCGCAGCACAAGCCTGTTTCTGACTCAGATAATTGCACTCTTATCAATTACACTTTTTTCGACAGAAGTCATCATTCAGTTGGGCCTAACGACTTCGCCCATGGTAGCAGTTTTCTTTCCGCTTCTTGGCGGGTTGATTGCCGTCATTCTTCTAAAACGGGCAATCCTTTGGATTCTCGCTCAATTATTTAACCTGAATAGCGAGCTCAAGCATCACAGATTCAATCTCAACATTTTCTTATCAGGTACCGGATTGGCACTTCTTCCGATTTCCTTATTGCTATTTTACAGTCCACAGATTCCGTTTTTGGTGGTCGTTTATCTGGGTGCGGCCATCGGTATCATGTTTTATCTCAAGGGTTTACAACGCGGTGTTTCGCTTGCGTTAAGTTCCAACTCAATCGTTACGCTCCAATTGTTTTACTACTTTTGCGCGGTCGAAATACTACCTGTTTTTGTACTGATACGTTGTGCAAAGGGCTTGTAGAAAAAACCGTTCAACCTACCCATGGACAAAGTAAAAAGCATCCTCGTTTCTCAGCCACAACCAGAAGGAGAAAAAAACCCTTATTTCGACCTCGCAGAAAAACACAATCTCAAAATAGATTTCCGCTCATTTATCCATGTTGAAGGAGTGGAAGCTAAAGATTTTCGTACTCAGAAAATCAATATTCTCGATCATAGTGCCATCATTCTGACAAGTAAAAACGCGGCAGACCATTTTTTCCGCATGTGCGAAGAAACACGTGTTACGGTGCCAGAAGGCATGAAGTATTACTGCGTTTCGGAGACCATTGCCTATTATCTGCAGAAGTATGTTGTCTACAGAAAACGGAAGATCTTTTTTGGAGGCAACACATTCAGCGATTTGGTTGAAGTGTTGAAAAAACACAAAGGCGAGAAGTTTCTGTTGCCGTGCATTGATGACCTGAAGCCGACCATATTGGAATCGCTGGACGACCTGGGGGTAAGCTACACTAAGGCTGTTCTCTACAAGACCGTGAGCAGCAATCTTTCTGATCTTGCCGATGTGAACTATGATGTGCTCGTTTTCTATAGTCCTTCGGGAATCAAATCGTTGTTTGAGAATTTTCCCCAATTCAAGCAGAACAAGACCCGCATTGCTGCCTTTGGCCCTACTACAACACATGCTGTGAGGGAGCATCACCTGAAATTGGACATTGGCGCACCTGTTCCAAGTGCTCCTTCAATGACAATGGCGCTTGACCAATACATTGTGCAAGCGAACAAGAAAAAATAACCCTGTCTGTTAAAAATATATAAGGATTAGGGGCTTTGGGATCATGGCCCCTTTTTCTTGCCTAAATTCAAACCCAAATGAGCAGATACACTTTCGGGAAGAAGGAAAAACTCTGTTCAAAATTGGCAATTGATGCACTTTTCAAATCAGGAAAATCATTCAAGGAATATCCAATACGAGTCATGTATATGCCGCTTGAGGAAAGCGATGCAGCTGCAAAATTGCTCATTTCAGTTCCGAAGAAACGGTTCAAAAAAGCGGTCTCAAGAAACTGCATTAAACGCTTGATTCGAGAAACATATCGATTGAACAAACCAGAATTAATTGAAAATTGGCAGGCGCAGGGAAAATATATTGCCCTTGCATTTGTTTACATTGGCAACGACATCCCTGTTTATGGCAATCTGAATGAAACCATGAAGCGGATTCTGGAAAAATTAAAATCATTATAGCATGAAAATTCCGAACATATTTAAGAAGCTCAGAGCGGTTCTCATCGTGATTCCAGTAGTCCTGATGTCGCTGCTCATGAGCAGTTACGTTGATTCGTTCTTCGAAATCAGCAAGAACCTAGACATATTCATTACCCTTTTTAAGGAGTTGAATCTCTATTACGTGGATGAAACGCAGCCCGGGAATCTGGTCGAAAAAGGCATTGACGGCATGTTGGAGTCGCTAGATCCATACACCACATATATTCCTGAAACGGACATTGAAGATTACCGCTTCATGACCACAGGTCAATATGGCGGAATCGGGGCGTTGATAAGAAAAAAGGACAGTCTAGTTGTTGTGGCCGAACCGTACGAAGGCTTTCCCGCAATGAAAGCAGGCCTTCTTGCAGGCGATGAAATTCTGGAAGTGAATGGGAAATCGACCGAAGGAAAGTCAACAGGCGATATCAGTTCTGTGCTGAAAGGTCAGCCGCAAACGGAGGTTAAGATGAAAATCAAGCGTTTTGGGGTTGAAAAACCGTTTGATGTGACCGTGGTTCGTGAAGAGATCCAGATCAAAAGTGTTCCTTATTCGAACATGTTGAATGATGAGGTCGGCTACGTGAACCTTTCCAGCTTTACAGACAATTGCAGCAAGGAAGTGAGCGATGCCATAATTGAACTGAAAGCGAAAGGCATGAAGAAATTGGTGCTTGACCTTAGGGGAAACCCTGGCGGACTGCTAAATGAAGCGGTCTCTCTCAGCAATCTTTTTGTGCCTAAAGGAGAACTCATTGTAAGCACAAAAGGTAAAGTAAAAGAGTGGAACAAGGATTACAAGGCAGCGCAGATTCCGTTGGACAAGGACATGCCGTTGGTGGTGCTTGTGAACAGCGGTTCGGCTTCCGCATCGGAGATTGTTTCGGGTGTGATTCAGGACTTGGACCGTGGCGTAATCATCGGTCAAAGAACATTCGGAAAAGGACTGGTTCAGACCACACGGCCATTGAGCTATAACTCACAGTTGAAGGTGACTACTGCCAAATATTACATCCCAAGCGGACGTTGCATTCAAGCACTGGACTATACGAACAGAAATGAAGATGGCAGCGTTGGAAAAGTACCCGATTCACTGATTACTCTGTATCATACCCAAGCTGGACGCTTGGTATATGACGGTGGTGGCATTCGCCCCGATGTGGAAGTTGAGCCCATCAAACTTTCCGAGATTGCATTCAATCTAGGCTTGAAAATGCTGTATTTCGATTTTGCCACGGAATACCGACATACGCACAAAGAAATTCCAGCGGTTCACGATTTTAAGGTGGATGATGCCTTGCTTGCCGAATTCCAAACTTGGTTGGAAACAAAGGATTTTGACTACACAACCGATAGCGAAAAGGTGCTTGAAAAACTGAAAGAAGTGGCGGAGGACGAGAAATATTTCAAGCGCTTTGAAGCAGAATTTATCGCACTGGAAACCAAGGTTCACCACAACAAGACAAAGGATATGGAAGAATTTAAGGAGGAGATCAAAGACCTTTTGCGGGGCGAAATTGTCTCCCGATATTATCACCAAAAAGGCCGAATTGAAGCTATGCTGGAGGATGATGTTGATGTGAAAAAGGCGTTGGAAATTCTTGCCAATGAAACGGAATACAAGCGTATTCTGACCGATATAAGTTCAGATTGATCCTGTTTAGGCCGTGATGCCGAAACTGACCGACAACCAACACCGAAACATTGCATTCTGGGGCATGGCACTTATTGCCATGGGTCTGCCGCTTTCCCTTTTTCTGGTGAGCGTTGGCACATTTGTGCTTGCAGGCAATTGGCTGCTGGAAGGTCAATACCGTAAGCGACTGAAGCAGTTTTTCAACGACCCACTTTCGCTTGTTCTGAGTTCGGTTTTTCTGATGTTTTGTATTGGAATGGTATGGACCGAGAACATCGACCATGGGCTGAAAGAACTTAGAGTGAAGCTGCCCATCCTCCTAATGCCACTATTACTTTTCACAGGTAAACTGCCAAACAAAAAAAGGCAGCAAGACATTCTGTTGCTTTTCGT
The DNA here is from genome assembly GCA_041687875.1 of Flavobacteriales bacterium. Lineage (GTDB taxonomy): Bacteria > Bacteroidota > Bacteroidia > UBA10329 > UBA10329 > UBA10329. Next base: position 8,646 of record JBDNJH010000096.1, read on the forward strand.
CATTGCTTGCATGGTCGGAACCGTTTTCGGCACGGCTCGCTATTTTGAGGTTTGGGGTGGCGAATTGCTGAATGCAAGACACATCTCCGTTTTCATTTCGCACATCCGATTTGGGTTGATGCTCGCGTTTTCATTCTTCATTCTGGCTTATTTCCTTTTTGTAAAATGGAAACAATGGTCTATCACCGAAAAGCTAATTATTGTTCTTTCGATGGCTTGGATTCTTTGGTTTCTCATCATTCTGGAAGCTTTCACTGCCTACTTTGCTTTTGGAACTATTCTGATTTTTACACTTTTCAGTCTATTTTTAAAACAGCGCAATCGGCTTCTAAAAACAACCCTTTCTATTGGAATGCTTTTTCTGCTGATTGCTGGTGGATTTTACCTCAAATCCATTAAAGACAATCATTTTCTTGAAGTGCCTTTTGATTACAAGACGCTTACAGTAAAAACGGTGAATGGCAACTACTACACGCATCAACGGGACATCCGCTATCGCGAAAACGGCCATCGCGTTTGGAATTTTTTGTGTTGGGATGAACTCAAAAAAGAATGGCCAACGAGAAGCAAAATTGATTTTGAGGGCATTGATCATAAAGGTCAACCGATTAGGTTCACTGCCATCCGCTACATAACTTCCAAAGGATTGATGAAGGATTCAATCGGTGTGCACCAACTTACACCACAAGACATTCATCACATAGAGCAAGGCTATACAAACTACCTCTACACAGATAAATTAGGCGTCTTTGGCAGGATTGACCAATTTTTTTGGGCCATTGAGGAATATTCTTGGCAACAGAATGCCAATAATTCATCAGCTCTTCAGCGCTGGGTCTATCTTCAGGTTGGATGGGAAATCCTAAAAGAAAATCTGCTTTTTGGAGTTGGAACGGGAGATGTTTTTGATGCTTACAAACAAGCCTACACCGTGGATGACCGAGGATTGGAACAGCAATTCCAAGGCATTTCGCACAATCAATTTCTGACCGTTGGAATCACGCTCGGGATTATTGGACTCGTTTGGTTTTTGGTTGCTTTGGGTTATCCTCTTTTCATCTATAGAAGAGATTACCTCTACGTGGCTTTCATTCTTCTGATGGTGGTTTCCTTCCTGTCGGACAACACCTTCGACCGCCAATCGGGGGTTACATTATTTGCGTTTTTCAACGCATTCTTGATTGTCAGAAGGGAATTCGTGGACGTTCGAGATTAGGAAATCAGCCCTTTCAATCTATCCTTCAAATTAGGACTTATTTTCTTTTCTGGAAGTGGCCCGTTGTATGGTTGACCTTGCTGCAAAACTTCCTTTACAAACCAAGAAGAACTGACTCCCCACTTTTTAAGAAAGGTCTTTTTACCATCATTCATCTTCGCTCGACCTGTAGACTTTGACATGAAATGATACGCTCTACTATCACCAAGACCTTTAAAAATCCGAACGCCCTTTTGCCACAATTTCATGCTCACATCTGGATCAGAATACAATCCCGGGCTGAACTCCTCACCATAACCACCAATGGCCAACCACATGTTTCGATGCATGAGATTTGGCGGCCACGTGGAACCGCTCCAATCTGCTTTCTGCATCTGTGGCAAAGCTGCCAGCAATTCGGATTCTTTGAATTCTGATGGTGTTTTTCCGAAAGGAAATGGCGCAAGAACACATTTGTTTCCCGTTTCTTCAGGCTCAATCATGGTTGAGCTGAGATAGAACTTCTCATGGCCGATACTTTCAATTTCCCGTATCAGCGATTCATCCCAATTTGGGCAGAGATACATATCATCGTTCACATAGCAAATGATGTCCTTGGTTGCGATGTCAAACAGAGCATTCAACGCGGTACAAACGCCCACATTCGTTGAGGAATGAATGAATTTGATGTTTTCCTTTTGGCACCAATCGGCAGAACCATCATTTCCCTCATTCACATAAACCAGAATTTCATGCTTCGCGATGGAATTCTTTCGAATACTGGCCACACAGCATTTCAGGAAATCAAGATTGTTCCAAGTTGGTATGAGAATGGAAACCTCCATCAGGCGTTCTTCGATAAATAATAGAGCTTTATGTATTTGAGAAAGGTGCCGTAAGCCGTGATTAATGCAATGGTAAATCCTGCCATTCCATCCAAAAAACCAAGTTTTATGAAATACATCTTATTGAACTTGAGCCATGGGTTGAACAGCAATTTCAGCAGGCTAGCGTTTTTGCCTTTTTCGAAAAGTTCCTTCGCGCCCAATGTTGAATACACATCGCTTCGCTTCACATGATCACTCACGGAATGATAGCTGTAGTGAAGTAAATCGCCTTTCAACTTCTTAACCGTGTTCGGTTCAACCGTCAAGATTTCGTGCACTTCTCCTTTCCAATCATCCTTTGTCCGATTAAACATTTTAACCTTGGTATCAGGATACCAACCCGAATGATGAATCCACTTGCCGCAGTAATTGGTCAACCGATTGAAAGAATAATTGAACCCTTTGCCAACTGCTTTCTCCGACAGAATGGCTGATTTCAATTCTTCCGAAAGTGCTTCATCTGCATCAATGGAAAGAATCCAATCGTTTGATGCCAAGCCGTTTCCGTAGTTCTTTTGCTTGCTGTATCCTTTCCATTCTCGTTGGTGGAAATGAACGTTCATTCCTTTGCATATACTTGGCGTTGCATCGGTTGAGAAACTATCAACCACCACGATTTCATCCGCCACATCTTGCAACGAGGTAATGCACCGCTTGATGTTGCGGGCTTCATTATAAGTAATGATGACGGCAGAAAGCTTTCTCATTCTTTCAACTCACAAACTCTTATCTCTCCTAGCTTGCTCTTCCATTTCCATTCTCAGAAACAGTTCTTCCAATCGCTTAAGCGTTTTCATGTCCTTGATCTCTATTATTCGGGCAATCAATTCCAATTTTTTCTCGTCCATGTTCATGACTCAAACTTAAGGTTCATTATTCAAGGTTATTTGCCTCCGAAAGTCTTCTCATTTCAATACACTACTTATTCTGCGACTCCATACGAACCATATACCTAGCGTTTTGTGCCAAGGTAGTATCAATTGGGTCTCCTTTCCAGTATCCTTCTCGTTGCAATCGTCTATACCAATTCATGTCGGCTTTGATTACCGCTTCATAGAAAGCTGCGTCCCGTTTCGTGCCGAATAATTTATCTCTAGCAGGTTGGCTTTCCGCAAATCTATCAGAATCATTGTTTTCTAATATCTGATAACGAAACAGCATTTCGCCCCGTGTTGCATAAAGTTGAGTAAGCACCATTGGTCTATTATTCTTTTGGAGGAAGTACAACGAATCCCGATACTCAGCACCATCAAGCAACTTACCTAACCTACTTAAAACAATCAAACCAGAAGAATGATTCGTCAGGTATTGGTTGAGGTTCTCATGGTCTACTTTACCATTCTTTGATCCATCCACAATAATTCCTCGCTTATTAGCACGTAGCGAAGTATAATATGTTCTGTCCCAACCGATAAAGTCTAATATCAGTCCGTCATCAGGTTTTGAATTTGCACGGATGGCGGCCACAAGAGAATCCGCGCTTGAGTCATATAATAACGGAATTGCCTCAAATTCGTGCGAATTCTCGGCATTCATTCTATTGAGTGCTTCTCCTAAAACCCCTTTTCCGACTGTCTTCTTATAATCAATCCAACCCCAATAAAAAGACATAGGAACCAAGGAAACAACGGCCAAAAACAAGAGCGCACTTTTGAGTTTTGTGAGAACCTCATTATTGAAAGTCAATGCTAAAAAAGGAAGCAACAGAATAATCCATGTAATGATAAACCGATGCTGCATCATCAAGGTGCCTACATACACCTTCTGAAGAAAAATGGTGGCCAAAATCAGGAACGGAACCAACCATATTAGCTGAGTTTTTGAAATGCTTTTTCTCCAAATAGATGAGATTATGGCAATTAGAATGAGAATGACAGCGACTGGCGAAACATTCACCATAAATGAAAATGGAAAAAAGACGACTCGCCTCATGCGCAGAATGTCATCCACATTGTCATTTACACCTTGCTTTTCGATGTTCCCGATATCGTTTTGAGTGATGCTGTAGAGAAAGTCGCCATACTCAATGTGGTTTCCAACCATCCACGAAACGGGGAACAACATGGCAATAGACCAAAAGACGGCTGTAAATTTCCACTGCTTGTTTAACACGCCTACCAGCGTAAAAGCAGCAATAATTACCCACGACTCGTAACGGGTAGCTGCAGCCAGCGTTATTGCAAGTCCTCCAAAAATGGCGTAAATAATCTTTCCATTTTGCTTCAGCCCTTCGGATAAGAAACACATGGAGCAAAGGACAAAAAAGGCATACGAAACATCTGCCAATGCTTGAAAACTAGTGTGCATTACAATCGGGCTGAATCCGTAGATCAGCGATACAAAAACTGCTCCCTGCCGATTGCCAAAGACATTCTTTGTAAACCAATAAAGCGGAAATACACTAAGTGAGGCAAACAGAATATTAAGAACCTTAGGAGCGATAACCCAATCTGGCAGAATCCATAGTGCCAATGCAGTCAAATAATGATGCAGCGGCCCCCAATATCCATTGGCGATATAATGTGGGTGGGCCAGCCAATCCAGCGCCAAAAAAACCCGACTCACCGCATCGGCATGTACCGTTTGCGACCAAGGAAGGATAATTAATCGAACGGCAAGCACGCCCAAAAAGATGGTCAACACATTTTTTCGGTCCTGATCTTTGAAAAAATTATTGAGCGCGTTCAAGTAGCTTATATAGACATGTATGGAACGAACTGGAAGATCACATCTTCATCGGCACACCAATGGAAACCATGTTCTGGGTAGCACGAGAAAGCTCTTTCCCTTCGGCATTGGTTAGTTGACCAATGAGATGAATGGCGGTTCTTCCTTTACGGATTACCTGAGCTGTTGCCTGCACTTTTTCGCCTGCTCTTGCGACACGCAGATAGTCAGTTGTCAAATTCAACGACACAAAATGCGTGTCATTGCCCATGGCCGCAACGGTCATTCCAATCACTTCATC
>JBDNJH010000097.1:0-17975 GCA_041687875.1 Flavobacteriales bacterium
CTCGCCTTTACCAGCCTCTAACTGCTCATTCGCAACCGGGTAAACTCGCTTGAAATGTGCGTCCTTATTGACTTCTCGCTGCGCGAATACAGCAATATTGCACAGAAGTAAGGTGGCAATTACTAAGAGTAACGGTCTACTCATTTGGTGCTTATCAGTTTGTTGACCTATTGATTGGACAGGTTTATTATTCCGAATTCTACTTCAGATTCAACCCGATACGCAAATAAACCTAAATGGTTCTATTGATGTCCCAATTCTCTAAATAATCGGCCACTCTTCGAACAAATGAACCTCCCAAAGCACCGTCAACAATACGATGATCATACGAATGAGAAAGAAACATCATGTGACGGATGGCAATGGCATCACCAGTCGGAGTTTCTATAACCACTGGCTTTTTGCGAATGGCTCCAACAGCCATTATGGCAACCTGCGGCTGGTTGATAATCGGAGTTCCCATAACATTTCCAAACGTTCCCACATTTGTCATGGTATAGGTTCCTCCTTGAATCTCTTCTGGTTTCAATTTATTGGAACGAGCACGTTCTGCTAAATCATTCACTGCTTTGGTAAGCCCAAGCAAGCTCATTTGATCCGCATTCTTGATGACAGGCACAATCAAATTACCAGACGGCATGGCAGCTGCCATACCCATGTTAATGGACTTTCGCTTGATAATATTCTGACCATCAAGCGAGACGTTCACGCCTGGCATGTCTTTAATGGCCTTTACCAGACACTCAATAAAAATTGGGGTAAATGTGAGCTTCTCGCCTTCTCTTCGTTGAAATTCATCCTTAACCTTATTTCTCCACAAGACCACATTAGTAAGGTCGGCTTCAACATAACTGGTTACGTGAGGTGATGTTTGCACACTCATTACCATGTGGTCGGCAATGAGTTTACGCATACGATCCATCTCCACAATTTCATCGCCTGGCATCAGCGAAATTGAAGCAGCAACTTTTGGTTGCGGTTTTGGTGCTGACTGAACCACTGGCTGAGCAGCAGTTTGCGTTTGCGTTCCGCGATCTGGCAAGTAACTTAGAATATCTGCTTTGGTCACTCTTCCGCCTTGTCCGCTGCCCGAAATGGTTTCCAATTCTTGTACAGAAACGCCTTCCGTTTTTGCAATTGTTCTCACCAAAGGAGAATAAAATTTACCCGAATCAGACCGTTTTGGAATATCTCCAACTTCGGATGTTCCGTTTGAGGAATGTCCATTGGAATGAGAAGTGGTTGGTGCAGCAACCAGTTGTTCGGTTTCGTCCTTCGCTGGTGTTGCAGCCTTTGGTGCAGATTCAGCGGCAGCTCCTACTTCTGTAGTAATGTAAGCAACAGGCTTCCCAACTTGTACCACATCATCGGCTTGGCAACACTGCTCGGTAAGCACACCATCAACAGGCGATGGAATCTCCGAATCGACCTTATCCGTAGCAATTTCCATGATTGGCTCGTCCATTTCAATGGTGTCTCCAACCTCCTTCAGCCAACGAATAACCGTTGCTTCCGCTACACTTTCACCCATTTTGGGCATCAACACTTCAACTTTAGCCATTGCTTACTTTTTGCGAGCACAAAGATAACTATCAAACCAAACCCACTCGATTTTGAAAACCTAGCAGGTTTATCGCCCTAGATTACGAAAACCCTTGAACACAATATTCAAATCATTTGCCACGCGGTAATCCTTTGCGTAAAGCATATTCAATCGCTGCAAACCTTCTTCATCGGGTTCGCCAGCTTCCAGTCCATCCAACGGATTTAGGACTGAATCGGCAATCTTAGGAAGGTGAAAATTTTGATCTGCATTCAAATCTTTGATGTAACCGACCCACGTTCGTTTTCCTATTAATACAAGAAAGATGTTCTTCAGCAATCCAAACGGTTTTTTCATCAACCAAATGACGATTGGGCTTAATGCCAAGAACAGTAACGCAAGAACCAAGTCGAGTAACCTTTTCGCTCGTTGATTGGTTGGTTTGGTGATGGCGTTGATTCCGAAAGCATATAGATCACCAGCGGTATTGATTGAATTGCTGCCAATCAAAAACATCGATTCCGTTGGAGCGATTTTGAAATCAACCTCTGGAAAGTTTGTACGCGTCATGCAATCGATAATGCGCTGTGCTGGAATATCCTTGGCGCAGAAAATCACTTCTCCTACTTTATTTATGCGGATAAAATCGTCCAATTGAGAAAGGTCGTTCTCATCCGCAACTTCATAACGACCAATAAATCCTGGTGTCTTGAATGTGTCTTTGAGTAGGTTTTCAACTCGTCCAATCTCCTCCGATTTGCCCACGACCAAGAATCGCTTGGTCTTTTCACTATTGAGATTGAATCCTTCAACTTTGAGCGCGTGCAACAACAATCGAATGGCAGGAATGACCAACAGAACCCAAATCGAGCCGATGAGTATCACGGCCCGACTGAATCGCACTTCTTCGCCCATCAATCCATATCCCATTAAAATGATGGCAGAACCAGCAATCAGTCCGCGGACGAGGTTAGAAAGTTTGACGGGTTTGTCGTAGCCACCCGAAAAATGCATCGATACAAGCCAAATCAACACGTATGCTGGCAGAACCAACAGAAAGAATTCCTTTGGATAATGCAATCCCTCACCCACTTTTACAGACCACTCCCAATAGTATGAAATGGCGAAAAGCCCCGCATAAATGAGCAACCCATCGAGAATCGGCAACGAAATCCGCTTGACAAATCTATTTGCCAACGAAATGGACGCTCGCAGAAGAATGGCAAAATTGATGAGCAAGGAAAACAGCTGTGCCTGCTCTTTCGAAAAGTGCTTTTTGGCAAAAATCGCCATCGCATTGTAGAACACGAAAACATAGTTTAGACTACCCTTTTTGGTGCTCTCACCTTTATAATGAATGATACGCGCTTCGTGGTAGTAATAGTTTTTGAAGCCGCCTTGAATAATCCGATAGGAGAGGTCGATGTCCTCACCATACATGAAATAATCTTCATCCAACAGACCAACCTTGTCCAACGCAGTTTTTCGCATAAGCATGAAGGCTCCTGAAAGCACTTCAATTTCGTGCGTTTCATCCTTATCGAGGTAAGTCAAATGGTATTTACCGAATCGCGTTGATTTTGGAAACAACCAGCTCAACCCGAAAATCTTATAGAACGCCACTTCGGGAGTTGGAAGGCTTCGCTTGCTTTCTGGCAAGAAATTTCCTTTTCCATCCACCATGTTGATGCCGAGTCCGCCCGCATCGGGATGTTCATCCATAAATCGGACAACTTTTTCAAACGTATCCTCTTCAACAAGTGTGTCTGGATTGAGCAGTAGCACATATTCGCCTTTGGCAATGCGCATGGCCTGATTATTCGCTCTAGAAAAACCCACATTGTCCTTATTTCCAATGAGCTTAACGGATGGAAACTTGCTTGCCACCATCGCAACCGAGCCGTCAACAGACTTGTTATCGACCACAAAAACCTCCGCCTCCACGTTCTTAATGGCCACCATTACCGATTGCAAGCACTGCTCCAAAAAGTGCTGTACATTATAATTGACTATGACGATGGAGAGTTTCAAACGGCTGATAGATCTGAGTGCAAATATGGGGATGGAACACAGATTTGACTGATTAAACAGATAAAAACTGATTTTCTCGTTATTGGTGTTGCTGCCAACTGATTTTCACGTAAATATTAGGACGGATGGAACACAGATTAAAGTGATTTAACAGATTATTCTGATAAAAATAGAATCCGTTTTATCACTTCAATCAGTCCAATCCGTGTTCTATTTCGCCAAGCTGTTCTCGTATGGCACGCGGTTTACCAATGATCGGCCAAGGGTGAGTTCGTCCGTGTATTCCAAACCGCCACCAATTGAAACGCCACGTGCCAAGGTGCTGAGTTTTACATTGTATTTCTGCAGCTGTCGCGATAAGTAGAAGTTGGTTGTATCGCCTTCCATGGTTGTGGTAAGTGCAAAGATCACTTCCTGCACTTCACCTGTTTCCATTCGTTCCATCAAAGGTGGAATATTGAGGTCTGATGGACCAATGCCATCCAACGGAGAAATAATTCCGCCAAGCACGTGATACAATCCTTTAAACTGCTGGGTGTTCTCAATGGAAACTACATCTCGGATGTCTTCTACCACGCAAATGGTTGTCCTGTCGCGCCTTTGGTCGGCACAGATGTCGCACAGTTCGCTATCGGTAATATTGAAGCATTCTGTGCAATACTGAACTTGCTCTTGCAACTGCAAAAACGTGTTGCCGAATTTTCTCAGTTCGTCAGGTTTTTTCTTGAGCAAATGCAGCACAAACCGAAAGGCCGTTTTGTGGCCAACGCCTGGTAATTGTGCAAATTCATCTACTGCTTGCTGTAGAACTTTGGAAACGAGATTCATTGGGGCGAAGGTAATCTGTCAAACCTCAATGCCGAGCGTTTTCAATCCAAGAAGAGAATCCAGTCAAATTTGAACCACTTTAATGAACCGATTGTTATTGAGCAAAACACTTGGTATGATTTACAATATTTCACACAACACGCCTGAAATTTTCGCAAAAATCGATAAGGAAGTCGGTAAGGGTTTCGGTTTTTTTGAAGTATTCAAAAATGGCGGAATCGGCTCTCCAAAATTATTTGTCAATTCGTCAAGTTCAGAGATAGAAGAACTGTTATCGTTAGATAGCTACACCAATTCGTGTAATATCGAACTTAGACCAAATGGCATCATTGTGCGGTTCAAGTCTAAACTGGAAACCTTTGCACTACCAATTCCTTATTACAAATTGACGTTGTACAAAGGAAAAGCAGATGAGTATTCAATTTACCGCGACCACCACTTTATAAAGATAAAAGGCACAAAACCGGGCGTAATCAAATTTATCGGTAGAATTCTAGAAGCTAAAGCGGAATATCATAGTCAATTCGTATCGCCATACTGATTACTTGAATGGGTAAAAAAGGCAACTCGTTAAACACTAAATAACGAACGTTATTTCGATTCCAGCATCGAAGTTCCCATCAGAAAGTCTATCTTTTCATTGACTTAATCTAACATTAGTAATCATATATCTTTACTTATTTTCAAATAAGTTCATTTATTTGTTTACTTTTGTTTCGACAGAAAGCGTTATGGCAACTCGAAACAAACTCGTTTCGGAGCAATTGGAGCGGAAAATGGAACCGTTCCGAAAGGCTGATGAAATTTCCACTCCCGAAAAGGGGTGGCTTCATACCGTGCGCACTGCATTAAACATGACCTTGGAGCAATTGGGCAATCGGCTCGGCACATCCAAACAGGCTGTCAAAGCCATAGAGGTCCGCGAAGCGAACAGTAGCATTTCGATGAAAAGCTTAGAAGAGGCCGCCAATGCTATGGACATGAAATTGGTGTACGGCCTTGTGCCCAAAGATGGGACACTCGAACAATTGGTAGAACGCAAAGCCAGAATACTTGCTGAGAAAATAGTCAGGCGCACACATCATACCATGCAACTCGAAAACCAAGGAAACAGCGAAGAGCGTATTGTTTCCGCCATTGACGAACTGTCGGAAGAAATAAAACGCGAACTGAGGCGGTCGATATGGGATTGAAACTCGACTATCACGAAGGACAAACGCCTTTGGACGAAACTGAGAAGGAAGGTCTTCGTATCGCCTCGGTTTCCACTCATGCCGAGTTGGACGAACTGGAACAATTGAACTTGGAAAAGGCGTTGGCTTGGGTTATTCAATCCAAGTTAAAACCTGACAAAATTTTGACTGAGAAGTTTCTGAAAAACGTTCACAAACGCATGTTCAGCGATGTATGGAAATGGGCAGGTGAGTTCCGAAAGACCGATAAGAATATTGGCGTCAAGTGGGTGATAATAGGGCAGGAACTGAAACGACTTTTGGACGATACAAACTATTGGGTTGCCAACGAAACGTATTCGGCAGACGAGATTGCCATCCGCTTCAAACACCGATTGGTAAGCATTCATTGCTTCGCAAATGGTAACGGAAGACACTCGCGCATGATGGCTGACATTCTCATCGAAACCATTTTTGGGGCGGAAATTTTCTCGTGGAGCCAATCGCGAATGGGCAAACCAGATGAGGTTCGCAAAACTTACATTTCAGCATTAAAAACTGCTGACAATGGAAACATCGAGCCTTTAACCACATTTGCACGAACTTAGCCCCATGTCTCCAATCCTCATTCTCTCCATCATTGCCCTTTACTTCCTCATGCTGGTGGTCGTGGGCCGAATAACTTCTAAAGGTGCGAACAACGATGATTTCTTCATCGGACAGCGCAATTCGCCATGGCCTGTAGTTGCTTTTGGGATGATTGGGGCATCGTTGAGTGGCGTTACCTTCATTTCTGTGCCTGGCTGGGTTGGAACCACGCAGTTTTCTTACATGCAAATGGTACTTGGCTATCTGGTCGGTTACGCATTCATTGCGATGGTACTGATGCCGTTGTACTATCGATTGAACCTAACGAGCATTTATAGCTATTTCGAAGACCGTTTCGGCAAAGTAAGCTACCGCACTGGAGCTTGGTTTTTCCTTTTATCGCGAACCATCGGTTCTGCATTTCGACTGTATTTGGTTGCGGGAGTACTGCAATTGGCGGTGTTCGATGCACTAGGCGTTCCATTCGTTGTCACGGTAATTGCCACCATTCTTCTTATTTGGATTTATACGGCTGAAGGCGGCATCAAAACCATCATTTGGACAGACACGCTGCAGACCGTATTCATGCTACTTGCAGTGGTGCTCACCATCCTCGCTATCGGAAGCGAATTGAACTTAGGATTGAGCGAATTGGTGGCAACAGTCCGTGATAGCGAGTATTCCAGAGTGTTCTTTTTTGAGAATGGAAACGGACCCAAGTTTTTCTGGAAACAATTCCTAGGAGGCGCTTTCATTGCGGTGGTAATGACAGGAATGGATCAGGATATGATGCAGAAAAATCTCAGCTGCAAGAACATTGGCGATGCACAGAAAAACATGTTCTCGTTTAGCGTAGTGCTGGTTTTCGTTAACCTGCTTTTCCTTTCGCTGGGCGCACTACTTTATGTATTTGCCATCACTAGAGGAATAGAAATTCCAACACGGACGGATGATCTGTATCCGCTGTTGGCTACCGCAGGCCATTTGCCGCTTGCCATCGGTGTATTGTTCATTTTGGGGCTTATTGCAGCAGCTTATTCTAGTGCAGATTCTGCTTTGGCTGCGCTTACCACTTCTTTCTGCATTGACATTTTGGATATTCGGAAACGACCGAAGGAACTGCAAACGACCATCCGAAAACGTGTTCATATAATGATGTCAGCAGTTATGGTTGTTGTCATTCTGATTTTCCGTGCCGTGAATGATGACAGCGTGATCAGCGCAGTTTTCACCGCTGCTGGGTACACTTACGGACCACTTCTTGGTCTTTTCGCATTCGGAATGATGACCAAACGAGCCATTCGCGATAATCTGACACCAATCGTTTGCATCGCATCGCCCATTATTTGCTACGTACTCAATCTCTATTCAGTGGAATTGATGAATGGCTACAAATTTGGATTTGAGCTGCTGATACTGAACGGAACGCTGACCTTTTTAGGACTGTTTTTAATCTCGAAGAAATCAGAATTGAAGCTCGCTTAAGCGCACTTCGTGTTTGCGGACTACTTCACCGTTTACGTCAATAATTTTGAATTGAAGCAAGGGATTGTTCTGCTTCCAATCAATCTCAATAATTCCAGCATTGTTTGGTGCAAATGCTTCACCAATGCGATTGTCGTTTGGTTCAATATGACTCCATTCCTGCGTAATTCCGCTGGAAGTGATGTCGTATAGCGGGTAGCAGCCATCCACCTGCAACTTCGAAATTTCAGCCCAATGAACATCACCCGAAATAAAAACGATGCCGTTTGCTTTGGTCTTTTTGATGAGTTCGATGAACTTCTCACGCTCACGGGGCATATCGGCCCAAGCTTCATATCCATTATAACTGATGCCAAATTGATTGCTAGACATAACGATACGGACATCAGCTGGTTCTTGAAAAACCTCTTCCAACCACGACCATTGTTTCTTGCCCAAAAATGTGGCAGATTTTCGTTTTATCGGGATATAATCGTTCTTCCATTTTTTCTTGATTTTGAAAAGATGTCCGCCAATATTTAACCGTAACGGATCACGAAAAGTGCGTGTATCCAACATAATGAATTGTACACGCTGACCTTCAATACCAACCGTAGTTGTGTGATAAATTCCCTTGTGATTCCTGCGTTCAGAATCTTGTGCTTCGTTCCAAAATTCAAGGAACAATTCTTTAGATCGTTTCTTCTTGGTGTAATATTTCCCTCCATCGTTCTTTCCATAATCGTGGTCATCCCAAACGGCCAAGAAATACGCTTCTTCATTCAGTTTTCTGAATTCTTCATGACAGCCGAGCTTCGTGTACTTCTCGCGCAGCACATTCATCGACTGCGAATCGCCATAGATATTATCGCCCAACCAGCAGAAAACATCAGGATTGCGCGCAGCAATCTTTTCAAGAACGGGATACGGTGCGTTTTGATTGGCACATGAACCGAAACCGATGGTCGAAACGGATTTCAGGTCTATTTTCTCGTTCACCTTGCCGCAGAAAGGTTGATTTGGATTTTGGGCTATTGAAGACGAGAAAATGAAAATGGATAAAGGGAAAAACGCGAATCTCATGTGGCAGAATTAGCGGCCATCTGTTGCTCCAACGTCTTACGCGTGTTACCTTCTTTCTCTGGAACATGGCTCATGGCATATTCGCTCAAAGCCGTGATTGTTAAACTTGGATTCACGCCCAAATTGCACGGAATGATGGAACCATCAAGCACACGCATATTTGGATACCCGTGCACTTCGAACTTGTCGTTCACAACACCTGTTTCTTTGGAATCGCCCATCGGACAGCCACCCAAAATGTGTGCCGTGGAACTCATATTAAACAGCACTTCAGAAGTGGCATTCATGGCCACACCTCCTGTTTTTTCCGCGTAGCGATGCATGACATCTTGACCAACTTCGATGTAAGCAGGAACCTGAGCATTTTCACCGTTTGACACTTTCAAACTTCCACCGAAAAGGCCCTTTTTCCATTTCATCTGCAAGGCGTTATCAAGCGATTGCATCACCAATAAAATGATGGAATGATGGGCGAATTCTCTACGCAGCACCTTAAAAACCTTACGTGGACTGGAGATGAAATTCCAAAGCATTTTAAAAGTTCGGACAATGGCTGGGCCATCTCCAGCAGCAATGACAGACAATAGACTCATCATGCCCGAACCATCGCCATACTTTACTAACTCGATGTGGGTATTATCGTCAGGGTTGAACACGCGGCTGATAGCCAATCCGTGATTCATCTTTTTATCGATGCCTGCAATGCCACAAAGCGATTCTGAATTGGTTCGAAGATTTGCACCAAGTTTATCCGAAAGATTCGTCAATGTTTTAAACTCCTCTTTCTGACGGAAAAGCAATTTCATTGTCCCAAGAACACCAGCCGAAAAAACAATTCCTCGGCTTTTAAAAACACGTTTTTTCTTTCCGAAAAGAGAAGTGGAAGATTCGGTATGAACGTGGTAGATATTGTCTTTGAATTCGACCTTCGTAACCTTAGTTTCTGCCTCGATTTTCGTTCCCCATTTTTCAGCAAAATAGAGGTAATTCTTATCCAACGTATTCTTTGCATTGTAGCGGCAGCCCACCATGCAATTGGCGCATTCGATACACCCTTTCCGCATCGGGCCAAGACCATTGAAATAGGGGTCCTTCTCTACTTTTCTGTCTCCCAAATAAACCCCAACATGGTCAACAGGCTTGTACGTATCAAGCTTATTCATGTCGATGGCAATTTGCTTCAGCACTTCATCTTCAGGCCCTTCTTTTTCATATTTGGAGCTGCCGAGCATAAATCGCGCTTGTTCGTAGAAAGGTTTCAAAATCTCTTTCCAATCACGAATTCCAGACCAAACAGGATTATTGAAAAACGCATCGGGCGGAAACATGTGCGTGTTGGCGTAAACCAGACTTCCACCTCCAACTCCAGCACCGCCCAAAACCATAATCCTATTCAGAAAATTGATTTTTTGAATACCGAAAGAACGAAGTGCAGGTGCCCAAAGGAATTTGCGGACGTTCCAATTGGTCTTGGGAAAATCGTTAGACTCCCAGCGCTTTCCCATTTCGAGCACTAAAACGTCATAGCCTTTCTCTGAGAGCCGCATGGCCGAAACGCTACCACCGAACCCTGAACCTACAATTATGTGGTCGTAAACTTTTTCTTCGGCCATTAATAAATCTTACGGTTATATAACTTTAGTGGCAATGTTGGCGGCTGAATACCAAGCCCATGTTCGTTGGCTTCTGTTGCTAGTAGATAAGTCGTTTTATCAAGCTTGGTTATTTTAAACTCACCATTTATGAAAGCATCAAGCTGTAGCTGCATTAAATCTGGCTCGGTCAAGCTCCAAACCCCTTCTACTTCATATTGTAGCGTATCAGCGGCATAATATTGACCCGTGCATCGGTCATTATCAAAGTATTTGACTATGTACCTATAATCAGGGTCGTTTTCTACATATCCTGGTAAAAGAATCAAGTTGAGATTGGTTTCGCTTCCTGGAATAATAGCGCTGTATGTCTCAAACGTTGAACTTTTTAAACCAAAATCAACGAAAACCTCGCAACCAGAAAATGATGTTGCTACGATTAAAGCAGTTATGCAAAAGCGCAAAATTTGCAGAATTGATTTCATGTTTAGAGGCAATGATTAGTGTTTGGATGTCCTCAAAAATAAGGATTGCAGCCAAAGCTAATCTGATACTTTAAAAGACCGTAAAAACCTCCCATTCTCCTGCTTTAATTCCTACATTTGCACGAATTTTAATCCCAACGGTAAAAATTCGCCCATGTCATTAGACCCAGAAAAGTTCCGAGGTGAGGGACTTACCTATGACGATGTTCTCCTAGTTCCAGCTTATTCTGAAATAATGCCGCGTGATGTAAACACGGGTAGCAAGTTTACGCGGAACATCCACATCAACGTACCAATCGTGTCTGCTGCGATGGACACCGTTACCGAAGCCGCCATGGCCATTGCCATTGCTCAGGAAGGCGGCATCGGAGTCATTCACAAGAACATGAGCATCGAAAAACAGGCTCAGGAAGTTCGCAAGGTGAAACGTGCCGAAAGCGGTATGATTCTCGATCCAGTCACGCTCAAAGCCGATGCGCTTGTAGGCGATGCCGAAAACATGATGGCCGAATACAAGATTGGTGGAATTCCAGTTGTAGACGACAATAGAATCTTGGTTGGCATTATCACAAACCGAGATTTACGGTTTGAGAAGAATATGAAGCGCCCTATTAGTGAGTTGATGACCTCAAAAGGTCTTATAACCATTACTGATGTGAAGGATGTGGAGGAAACCGAAGCCATGCTTCAAAAGCATCGGATTGAGAAACTTCCAGTTGTAGACAAGGATTATAAGTTGATAGGGTTGATTACTTACAAGGATCTTATCAAAACCAAATTGCGACCAAATGCGTGTAAAGATGAGCACGGTCGATTAAGAGTTGCAGCAGCAGTTGGTGTAACGCCTGATATGCTTGCCCGCGTTACTGCGTTGGAAGCTGTAGGTGTTGATGCCATCATTATTGATACCGCTCATGGACACTCAAAAGGAGTTCTTACTTCTCTGAAAATCGCAAAAGATAATTTCCCAAATCTTCAAGTGGTTGTGGGAAATATTGCCACTGCGGAAGCTGCTTTATTGCTAGTTGAGCATGGAGCAGATGCCGTTAAGGTCGGAATCGGTCCGGGTTCGATTTGTACAACCAGGATTATTGCAGGTGTTGGCGTTCCGCAGCTTACCGCTGTAATGGATGTGGCCAATGCGCTTAGAGGAACTGGAGTTCCAGTAATTGCTGATGGAGGGATAAAATTTACCGGAGATATTGTAAAAGCCATGGTTGCCGGAGCCGATGTAGTAATGGCCGGAAGCATGTTTGCAGGAACAGAAGAATCTCCTGGCAGAACAATCATTCTGGAAGGAAGAAAGTTCAAAACCTACCGTGGAATGGGTTCGATTGAGGCGATGCAAAAAGGCTCAAAAGACCGTTATTTCCAAGATGCGGAAGACGACATTAAGAAACTTGTTCCTGAAGGAATTGTAGGTCGTGTGCCATATAAAGGAACACTAACCGAGGTGATGTATCAGGTTATTGGTGGTCTAAGAGCCGGAATGGGCTACTGCGGTGCAGCAACAATCGCTGATTTGCAAAACGCCAAGTTCATCAAGATCTCTCCTGCAGGTTTTAGAGAAAGTCACCCACATGGTGTGACCATTACAAGCGAGGCTCCGAATTATAGCCCTTAGGGCTCTCGGCTGTGAAAGTTTGTTAAAAAAAGTTTCGAATTCCATGTTGATTTCCTGCGTTTAGCTGCTCAAGGTATAACTGTGAACTGCTAGCGGTTATTTTAAGGCTGTTTGGCGTACTCATTTTTCTATTTTTGCGCTCCGTAATAAACAACCTTATTAAATTATGAAGAATACCATCTTACAAACAGCGCTAGTTTTCAGCGTTTTGCTTGGCGGTTCTAACGTTTTTGCCCAGGAAAAAGACCCAGTTCTTTTAACTGTTGATAGACAAAACATTTCGCTTTCTGAATTCGAGGCGGTTTACAAGAAAAACAACCGCGATGAAGTTGTAGATCAGAAAGACCTTGAAGATTACTTGGAGCTCAATATCAACTTCCGATTGAAAGTTCGCGAAGCAGAAGAATTGGGCCTTGATACGGTGAAGAAATTCATTGAGGAATTGAAAGGCTACCAAAAGCAATTGGCAAAGCCCTATTTGACTGACAAAGAAGTAACTCAAAACCTTGTAAAAGAGGCTTATGAGCGTTCTTTGAAAGACGTTCGCGCAAGCCACATCCTGCTGAAAGTTGGTCCAGATGCGTTGCCAAAAGACACGCTAATTGTTTACAACAAGATTATGGACATCCGTAAGCAGGCCGAAAAGGGAGATTTTGCAGCGTTGGCAAAAAAATATTCTGAAGATCCTTCAGCAAAAGAAAATGCTGGCGATTTAGGTTGGTTCTCCGTTCTTCGAATGGTTTATCCGTTCGAAACGGCTGCTTATGAAACTCCGAAAGGAAAAATTAGCATGCCGGTTAGAACTCGTTTCGGATACCACATCATTAAAGCATTCGGTAGCCGCGATGCGCAAGGGGAGATTTCCACGGCTCACATCATGCTTAAAACTGGAAAAGAAGCATCGGAAGAAGACCAAGCTAAGGCAAAGGAAAAAGTGATGGAAGTGAAAGGACTTTTGGATAAGGGCCAAAACTTCGAAGACCTTGCAAAGAAATATTCTGAGGATAAAGGCTCTTCTAGCACAGGTGGAGTTCTTCCGAAATTCGGAGCTGGAAGAATGGTTCCTGCCTTTGAAGAAGCTGCTTTTGGCCTAAAGGCAGACGGTGATTATTCTGAGCCTGTTCTTACCGATTACGGATGGCACATCATCAAGCGAATTGAGCGTTTTTCAATTCCAACCTTTGAAGAAGCAGAGAAGGATTTGAGTGCTAAAGTGGCTAAAGACAGTCGTTCTGAGATGAGCAAACTTTCTGTGCTTAACCGTATCAAAAAAGAATATGGATTTAAGGAAACAAGAAGCGCTCTAGATGCTGTTGCTGCCAAGTTGGATTCAACACTAATTGAGGGAAAATGGAATGCAGAAGTAGCAAACGGTCTAACCGCAACCGTATTCACAATTGGTAAGGAAACCTTTACCCAAGCAGACCTTGCAGCCTACATCGGTTCGCATCAATCGCGTAGAAAAGAAGAGCCTTTGGTTGTGATTTTGAATGGAATGTACGGTCAGTTTGTTGACGAAAGCCTGTTGAACTATGAGGAGAGCCGACTTGCACAAAAACATCCTGAATACAAAGCATTGCTAAAGGAATACCGCGATGGAATTCTTCTTTTTGATTTGACAGACGACAAGGTTTGGTCTAAAGCGGTAAAAGACACCGCTGGACTCAAAGTTTTCCATCAAAATAACGGTGAGAAATTTATGTGGGGAAAACGATTGGATGCGGAGATTTACTACTGCCAAAAAGATTCGATTGTTGAGCCTCTGAAAGCAACCCTCGCCAAAAAGTTGAAAAAAGGAAAGCCAGGAAAAGAGGAAATCCTAAAAGAATTCAATGCTAATTCTAAGCTGAATCTGAGGATTGAGCAAGACCAATATGAAGAGAACGAAGAAGAAATTCTGAAAAACGTGAAGTGGGAAAAAGGCGTTTACGGCCCGTTCAAAGATGGCGAGAATCAAGTTCTAGTTTTGGTGAATGCTGTTCTTGAGCCAACTCCAAAAACATTGAAAGAAGCACGTGGTTTGGTGACAGCTGACTATCAAAATTTCTTAGAGAAAGAATGGATTGCAGAACTTCGTAGTAAATACAAGTACACCGCCAATCGAGAACTACTAAAGCAGATCAAATAAGTTGATCTTGCGCCATACAACTGCGGCATATTGTCTCACCCTGCTATGCATAATGGCAGGGTGTGATTTTTTCAAGAAGGAAGCATCGCGCAAAGTAATTGCCAAGGCAAAAAGTCACGAATTGTACTTGGACGAGCTTGTTTCTGTACTACCGACCGGCCTAACGCCAGAAGACAGCTCAAGTTTTGTCAACAGCTTCATCAAGACCTGGGCAACTCAGATGTTGCTGTTGGATAAGGCAGAACTCAACCTTTCTGAAAGCTCAAAGGATGTGAACGAGCAGTTGGAGCAATACCGCAGATCACTCATCATCTATCAGTACGAAAAGCAGCTGGTCGGGCAACGGTTAGACACCACAGTTACCGCCAAACAAATTGAAACCTATTACAACAATAACAAGAAGAATTTTGAGTTACAGGACAACATTGCAAGAGCCATTTTTGTTAAGCTAGACAAGAATGCGAAGGACGTTGAAAAGGTAAAAAAGTTATGCCGTTCGAGCAAGGAAGAAGACCGAATAGAATTGGAGGAATACAGCATACAGCACGCCATGGCGTTTCATCTCAACGATCAGCAATGGATTCCGCTTGGCGAATTGCTGAACCAAATGCCGCACACCAGTTATCTCAATGTAAATTACTTTTCGAGCTATGGTTTTGCGGCTGTGGAGGATTCCACTGCCCACTACCTGCTCGATGTAAAAGAGATTAAGTACAAAAACAGTGTTTCTCCAATAGAATTCGAGAAACAGAACATCAGAAACATACTTTTGAATCAGCGAAAACTAGAACTGATTCAAAAATTAGAGAAAGACATTTTTGAAGAAGCGGTTTCGAAAAACCAATTCGAAATCCTGAACGATTGATATGAAGAATTTCCTCTTAACCGTTTTCATTTCCTCATTTAGCACCCTCGGCTTTGCCCAGCAGGAAGGTCAAGTGATAGATAGAGTAATTGCTGTTGTAGGTGGCAGCATCACGCTCCAATCCGAGCTTGAAACGCAGTATTTGCAAATGCTTTCTTCTGGTTATGAACCGAATGATGACAGCCGCTGCATCATCTTTGAAGAACTCCTTTACGGAAACCTCCTACTGCACCGTGCCAAAGTAGACAGCCTTGCGGTTTCGGATGGCGAAGTGGAAGACGAACTCTCGCGCAGATTGGCATACTTTATTGGGCAGCTTGGTTCGCAGGAAAAACTGGAGGAGTATTACGAAAAATCAATTCTAGAGATTAAAGATGAATTCCGCGAACTGATTAAAGAACAGTTGCTTACGCAGCGTATGCAAACAGAAATTACGGGTGATGTAAAAGTGACTCCAGCAGAAACACGAGCATACTTCAACAATATACCGGTTGATAGTTTACCGCTCATCAGCATAGAAATTGAACTTGGTCGCATTATGCGCAGACCAGCCATTACCAAAGAGCAGAAACAAGACGCACGCGATAAGTCAGAGGAGCTGAAACAACGTGTTAAGAGCGGAGAGAGTTTTCGCGCTTTAGCCATACTCTATTCCGAAGATCCAGGTTCGTCAAAGACAGGTGGCGACCTCGGTTTCTTTGAGCGCGGACAAATGGTGCCCGAGTTTGATGCCGTTGCTTTCCGGTTGAAAGAAGACTCCGTTTCGGATGTGTTTGAAACCAGCTTCGGTTTTCACTTCATGGAAATGATGGAGCGTAGAGGAGAGCAAATCAACGTACGCCACATCCTGATTCGGCCAAAGACTTCCGTTGAAGATCTTGAATTGGCAAAAACCTTCCTCGATAGCATTCATGGCCTTATTATGGACAATACAATAACCTTTGCCGCAGCAGCCGAAAAGTATTCGGATGACGAGGAGAGTAAGATGAATGGTGGAATCGTTTACAATCCAATGACGGGCGCAACGGTGTTTGATAGCGAGCAGCTTGGCTCTATTGACCAACGCCTTTTTCTCACGGTGGATAACATGAAAGCGGGAGATATTTCTAAAGCGGTAAAAACCCAATCTCCAGACGGAAAGGAATCATACAATCTCTTCTTTTTGAAGTCGCGAAGCGAACCGCATGTGGCCAACATGAAAGACGATTATCAGAAGATTCAGCAAGCTGCATTAGGAGAAAAGAAGAACAAGGTGATTCAGAAATGGATAAACGATAAAGCGGCATCCACCTACATAAAAATTGACGATGACTTTAAGGACTGCCCTTTTGCTCATCGATGGGAAAAAGTAATTAGATAACAACTTTGCAGAGTTGATTAGTTGATAGGTCTGTAAAGTTTTGACAAGGGCTTCATCAACTCTATAACCTCTGTCAACCAATCAACTCCATAAACCAAAAAGAAATGACACAATACAAGAGTGATGTTGAGGCAATGGAAGCATTGCAAGATGCATATAAACGGCTCACAGCTGAGATAGGAAAGGCCATTATTGGACAGGATTTGGTGGTGAAGAATGTGCTCATCTCCATCTTCAGTCATGGGCATTGCCTTCTGATTGGAGTGCCTGGGTTAGCAAAAACTCTTTTGGTTAATAGCATTTCGGATGCGCTGGGATTGACGTACAACCGTATTCAGTTTACGCCCGATTTGATGCCGTCAGACATTATCGGAACGGAGATCTTGAACGACCAACGTCAGTTTCAATTTGTGAAAGGGCCATTGTTTGCCAATATCGTTCTGGCAGATGAGATTAACCGAACTCCTCCTAAAACGCAGGCCGCCTTGCTTGAAGCGATGCAAGAAGAGGCCGTGACTACAGGTGGTGTGCGTCATGAATTGCCACATCCTTTCTTTGTGTTGGCAACACAAAACCCTATTGAGCAGGAAGGAACCTACCCTTTGCCTGAGGCGCAATTAGACCGTTTCATGTTTAACGTATGGTTGGATTATCCTTCTTATCAGGAAGAATTGAAAGTGGTGAAGTTGACCACTACTGAGAAGAAAGTGAAACTTAGCCCCGTGCTGAGCGGAGAAGAGATCCTTTTCTTCCAGCAATTGATTCGCAAGATTCCTGTGGCGGATAATGTGTATGAATATGCCGTGAAATTGGCCACAAGCACACGTCCGAATACCGAACTGGCAAACGCCAAAGTGAACGAATTTGTGAATTGGGGCGCTGGTCCGCGTGCTTCTCAATACCTCATCATCGGGGCCAAGACCCATGCTGCCATCAATGGCAGATTCTCACCCGATATTGCTGATGTGCGTGCGGTGGCTGAACCTATTCTTCGTCACCGTATTGTGCGGAACTACAAGGCGGAAGCTGAAGGAATTACGGTTGAGGATATTATTGCGGAGCTGATTAAGAATTGAGGAGTTAGGGGCTAGGAGTTAGAAGCTAGTAGTGAGTAATAAGTATTGAGAGATGAGCTCTGAGAACTCAATACCCATATCTAAATACTCAATACTGTTTGCTCCTACAAATAAGAATGATCTGAGCCTCCCGCCA
>JBDNJH010000098.1:0-5088 GCA_041687875.1 Flavobacteriales bacterium
CACCGAAAATTGAACGGAAAACAGCTCTTAAAGTGGTGAGAAAAATCCAAATGAAGCATTTTTTATTGCCAGACCAAAAACAGATCGGTAAAAAATTATCGGAGAACTTTTATTTTCGGGTGATGAATAATACGGGTTAAGCGAGAATCGTTTTACTTTAATCTGATTAAGTTTACACCATGAGCAAGTTGGCGGGCGCTCCCTTACAAGAAGTTATTACAGAAATTCGTTGGTCTCTGACTACAGACCAAGAGAGAAACGATTATCAGTTTCTAACTGGTGATTTGTATGGTTTGGTGCGCGAAAAATTCCCACATAGGGAAGTAGTGATTCCTGTTGGATTACCCCTTGAAGTGTTTATGGGAAGACCTGCATTGAGATTTAGAGCTTCGGAAAAAGGTTATCCTTTAATTCAAATTGGCCCTGGAGTTTTAACAATTAACACGGTTGGCAGCGAG
The DNA here is from genome assembly GCA_041687875.1 of Flavobacteriales bacterium. Lineage (GTDB taxonomy): Bacteria > Bacteroidota > Bacteroidia > UBA10329 > UBA10329 > UBA10329. The sequence continues at coordinate 459 of JBDNJH010000098.1, forward strand.
TATGATTGGGATACCCATAGTAAAGACATAGAGTTCGTCTTGACCAATTTTTTCACCGCCTCAAAACTTGAAGGAAAATCAGTTAATGTTACTCTCGCGTATATCGACTTTTTCGAGTTTGACTTTGAAAAGGCTAACGTTGTAGAATACCTAGCTAAAAACTTGAACACACAGTTAAAGTTCAATTTTATTGACACTGCAGAACTGCCAAAAATATTTAATGTGACAATTGGCTATGCTGAGGAAGTAGGAACCGTTAATGTAAATATTGCTAGAGGAAATAATCCTTCGGGGGACGATGGAATAGCGATTCAAACAAATGTTATTATGGAATCGCTAGAGTTTGAGCAAAAAGGTATTGAAGACCGTCTTGATGCGGCACATACTTGGTGCTCTGAGTTGTTTAAGAAAATGACCAAAGGAGAGTTGTATAACTCTTACCATAGTAAAAACTAAAATGTATGATGATGGCGTCTAATCGAGTTATAAATAATATCGTTACAGGGTTGCTTATTTCCGTGCCAACTTTGGCTTTGTCCTGTGAGAGTTCCAGTACGGAGCAATCGGAGGTAATTACTAATACGCGAGTTCTCGGACAATCATTTACGGCCACATCAACAAGATGTTTAGTGCAAACTGAGACAAACGTTCATTCTACTCGTGTGACTAGAATTGAATTCAACGATTTAGATGATTCTGACTTAAGTGATATTTCTTTCAATCATCTCTATTCAAAAGGGAAAGCCATTACAATTGAGGTTAAATCGATTGAGAAAGGTCGTTTTCATCTAAACCTTTAATGACTGTGGTTTGGCAGAATATCCTTGGTACGAGCAAATTCTAAAAGGAGAAACGGGTCTTCAACAAGGAGATCTTATTAAGGATTGCCCCATTATTATTCCTACTTCTACTGTTGAGACTGGCAATATACCAGCCGAGGTTAAAAATTTTGACATAGTAATTCTTTCTCAGTCTTGCGATTTGGAAAATCGCAAAGTGGAGCTAGTGCTTGTCTCTCCTATTTGGTCGGTTTCTGACGTGGAAAAAGATTCACAATTTAAATCTCCAAAAGAGTTCGGAAAGTTTGTCGAGAAAGTAATGCGTGGTGAGCAACCCAACTTTCATTTACTCAGTAAATGTTCAATTAAATCTTGTGAATTAGAGGGGCAACTGGTGGATTTTCGAAACGTATATGCTGTTCATATCAAGACACTTGAGTCGTTGGCAAGCACCAACAATCGAATTAGACTGCTTCCACCGTATCGAGAACATCTCTCTCAATCTTTCGCACGGTTTTTCATGAGAGTAGGTCTTCCAACAAAGGTCGAGTTGAACTAACGCCCAACCTCCAACCTCACCCCTTCCGAATGCGTTGTGAACTCAGGCGCATACATGCACTGTAATTGTGAGATTCCGTTGCTGAAAGTTCCTGCTTGCGTTATGTTCAGATCGTATTCAAAAACGAACGTTCCTTTTGGCAGATAGCCGAAGAAGAAATTCATTGCCACATCCGTAGTGGAGCGATAGAAACTCAATCCTTCTTGGAACTCAGCACCAGAAAGTTGTTTGCGTGGTTCAAAGCTTGCAGCACGCATATCCTTCAGATGCACGTATTCCATGTGGCGGTCGGTTTCCAATGTGATTTTTACCCGAACTCTATCTCCCACGGAAAGAGATGTATTCTCATCCAATGACGCCATCAACGGACCGTTTCCCGTGTCTTGAAGCAACATCACTTCCCGCTTCATTTTTATCGGATTGTCGGTCACGCCCGTGATCTTGTCAAGGTCTTCGAAATACTGCCAGTAAACCGCACCCCAAGCCACGCCTTCGTTGTCTTTGGTTACGGTAATGTTTCCCATTTCTGCGATGGCAGTTTGGGTTTGACGCATCAAACCCTTACCGCTCCAATTAGTTTTGAAATAACCCGTCCCCGCTTCGGTTTTCAGGTCTTTGTCTGTCCGTGGGTCAATGGTTTCGTTACCCATTTTGATAGAAACCAGAGGTTCTGTTGTAAGGGTTTGATGCATCAAACCCTTACCCGTTGAAAGCAAGGCATAGCATGCTTCCGCAGTTGCCTTGGTGGTTTCCCAACTTTGCGTTTGTTTTTGCTTCAGCAACCAAATATTCATCTCCGAAACCATGTCGGCATCGTTTGCCACTTCGTGGAATGCTTCCAAAATCATCACGTGGTTTTCAATTGGAGCTTGGTGCCAGTAATAACCTTTGTCCATGGCCCAATACGTACCGAATTCTTCGCTGTGCAAAGCCGTTTCACGGAGAGATACAATCACTTTTTTTGCATCGGCTTCAAACGCAGAACGGTTAAGAATAACAGCCGCCAATCCTTTCTGCGAAGCATCCAATTTTGTCCATTTATCTCGGATTTGTTTCACAATAAGATTGTAGGTGGTTTGCGACTTTCCTTTCAGTTTGAAATCATCTAGCCAAAACGAACGCGCATAAGTCATGTGAAGGTCGGTCCAGCTAGGGGCGTAATCCTTTTCCTTCAACGCTCTTCGGTCGTAGTATTTCACCATTTCTTCATCGAGGAATTCGATGGCGTTCTCAAGCATTTTTGTCGGGTCGTTTGGGCTTGATGCATCAAGCCCCAACCCCATTTTGCGCATTTTACCGAACCCGGCCACGATATAGCGGGTGATGTACATATCCGATTGCATTCCATTAAACCAGCCCCAACCGCCATCAGATTTTTGGTTCTGCTTCAGTTTTTTGAGGGCAATTCCGAGTTCGGATTCCATTCTGTCAGTATCAAACAATTCGGCAATTCGTCTGCGTTGCTCGGTCTCATTCTGTGCATCGCGCACCCAAGGCGTTTCGGTTAGCAATGCTTGTTTTAACTCTGGGTTTTTCTCCAATTCGGAGAGGAAAGCATCACCTTTGGTTGGGGTTTGATGCATCAAATCCTTGCCCTGCGCAGCGCTTTTCCATTGGTCAAACACACGTTTGATAGCGGGGTCGGAATTGGCCAGATACGAACCAATGGCATTTGAGTAGTATCGACTGAAAATCTGCTCCGAACATTCGTACGGATATTCCATCATATACGGCAACGAAAGCACCGCCAACCAGATTGGATTTGGAGTGAATTCGAGCGTTAGCGAATGATGGCGCAGTGTAGAGACGTTAGATCTAACGTCTGTACTATCAAGGGCGTAATTCCTTACGTCTCTACTATTAACCAATTTATCGAACGTGAACGTATGCGTTCCTTTTCCGCGAACAGGAAGCGGCATGGATTCGGTCACTAGCATGCGATTGGAAAGAACAGGAATGGTCTTTTCCTCTCCGTCCGAATGTTTTTCTGACCACGCTTTGGTGGTGAATTTGATGGCGGCAATTCCTTCTGGAATATCAATTTCCCAAGAAGCCAAAGCAGTTCCGTTTTGAATTTTTAATTCATAATTCTTCATTTTTAATTCGAGGGGCTGCCTAGTTAGAGCATTCTCCAATTCCAGTGATGCCGTGGCCTTTGAAACTGTACTATCAAGCACGTTCACCTTCACTTGGAAAACAAGCTTGTCGCCTTCTCGGACAAAACGCGGATAATTGGGCGTAATCATCAGTTGCTTGCGTGTCACCACTTCTTCTGTAATGGTTCCAATCTTCAGGTCTTGGGTTGTGGCAAGCCCCATGAATTTCCATCGCGTGAGCGATTGAGGCGCATTGAATTTGAAGCTGATATTTCCTTTGTCGTCTGTTGTTAAATGCGGATGAAAGAAAACCGTCTCGCTGAAATCAGAGCGCATTTTGATGTCTTTTGGTGGTTCGGTATTTGAATCGTCTTCGGCATTCATCATCTCGGTTCCATCGCCAATACCTGCACTTGATTTTAAGACCTTATTCCTTTTGAAATCAATTCCAGGCGTTTGCTCAATTTCTTCAAACCCGCCAGCAGAAACAGGGATGTCTGCCATCACCATGCCGCGGTTTGCATCGGCAGATACGGCAACGGACTCTAACCTTGTTCCTCGAATTCTTCCTATTCCAAAATAATACCCGAACCAATTCAACTCCTCAAAGTCTCGTTGAACAGCCGAACTAGGGTATTTCGCCCAACCACGGTTCCAAAGCTGCGATTGCGCGCGACCAAACGAGCTGCTTTCCCAATTGTATCGAGCGTTAAGGAAATGATAAGGCGCCAATCCCCAATTGTTGGCGGCCAACACATCCAACGAAGCATCGTACATGGTTGTGAGTAATTCCGCTTTAGCTGGCTTGCCGTTTTTATCGGTGATTTTTACTGTCCATTCTTCGGCATCATCAGGCGACATTTCCTTACGGAAGGTTTCCAATTTCACATCCAATTGCTTGTTGGTGTAGGGAACAGAAATGGTTTTCGACCAGCTCAAAAGTTCGTTATTCCGAACCGCTGTAATGTGAACTTGCGCATTGCCGCGCCACGCTTCGGTCACAGGAATATCGATTTTCTGCTGCGTTCCCGTGCAGATGATGTCCTTTGAAAAGATGAGTTTGTTTGTGCTGAAGCCTGCATCCTTCACTTCTACCTCTATTCGGAAATCTACAAAAGCATAAGACGAACCGACCAACAATTCGAGCGTTTCTCCTGGTTCGTATTTGTCCTTCAACGCATGAAACCAAGCGGTGG
>JBDNJH010000099.1:0-11222 GCA_041687875.1 Flavobacteriales bacterium
CCGTAAACCAACTTACCGTTACCTCCGAAAAGACTCTGAATAACGTAGAACTGCTGGATGCACTTGGCAGAACCGTGCTAACACAAACTAGTAATGCAAATCGTTTTCAATTAGATTTATCACAAATTCCAAGCGGTATTTATCTACTACGCGCTACAGATGGAGAACGCATGTTTACTAAAAAAGTGGTGAAAGAGTAAAAATTGTTCGGTTACGAATGTGTTCCTATCCACTCAATAATCATCTTGAGAACCTTCGCTCGATTCTCTTCTGATTCGTTGTGCGATTCGTGATAGTATCCTTCCAACGATTTGAAAGTGATATCTCCTTTCGCCTTTTCAGAAAACGCTTTTGATGCATCGTGCGAAGTGAGCTTATCGGCCGTTCCGTGGTAGATCAGCAGCGGTGTTTTTAGTTCTGCAGCGTGCTCCAATGCCCACAGACCCTGATTGTGAACTCCAACAAAAAAACCAGTGCTTATTTTGTCATGTACCAACTTGTCATCAACGTAGCGCTGTACTTCTTTCGGGTCTTTAGAAATAGCTTTCACATCCAAATTGCTTGACTGAACCAACCCAGGAAGAATGCCGCTGACGAACTTGGCCAGCTTCACTTGAATGGCAGGTGGGTCGAACGCCAATTTTAACCAAGGAGCAGAAACAATTGCTCCGCTTATTTTAGGATTCCTTTTGATGAGATAATTCAACAGCACATTTCCTCCCATGCTGTGCCCGAAGAGGAAGGTTGGTTTTGCAGGCACAATTTCCACCATTTTCGAGCTCAGTTCTCCCACACAACTAAGAAGCATGTCATAGTTTGCAACATGACCGCGCTTGCCACCCGTTCTGCCGTGGCCGATTTGATCGTAAGCCACAACAGAAATTCCTGATAATGTTAAAAAGTCGATAAGGTAGTTGTAGCGCGAAGCATGTTCGCCCATTCCGTGGATGATTCCGACAACCGCTTTCGGGTTTTCTACCAACCATGATTGTCCAAAAACGGTAATTCCCGATTTCGATTTCCAAGTATATTCTGTGTGTACCATTTGCGCGATTTGTTTCCAAATATAGAGGTTGAAAATTCCGAAATCCGAAATCCGAAAAAAGGAAATCCGAAAAAAGCAGCCCGAAACTTCTCTGTGCATCTCCTTTTTCTCCGTGGAACTCTCCCGAATGTTCGGGACAAGTTGTGCAATAGCAATAGGAATAACCATATTTGTCCTACACCACCGCCATGAAAAACTTACTCAAAGCCGTTCTTGTCATCATCTTAATTCCATTGGCATGGGTCGGTGGTAATCTTATCTATGGCACGCTTACCGACTTCAAACCACCAAAGGAAGAAGTCATTGAAATAAACGCGGCCAACGCGCAGCGGCCAGACAGCATTATCACGTTGCTAAATTGGAACGTGGGCTATTGCGGCTTGGGCGAAGAGAGCGATTTCTTCTACGATGGTGGTTCCACTGTTCGGATGGAGCAAAGCATCGTTCAAAAGAATTTGAATGGCGTAATGAACACGCTCAAGTATTATGACGAAGCCGACATTATCCTTTTACAGGAAGTGGATACGCTTTCAAAACGCAGCTGGAAGCTGAACGAGTATCACGACATAGGTCAGATTCTACCCGAGCATAACAGTTCTTTCACGCTCAATTACAACGTCAATTTTGTTCCTATTCCTTTCCTAGATCCAATGGGAAAAGTGATGGGAGGATTGGCAACCTACAATCGATTCACAGTTACCGAAGCCAAGCGTTATCAGTTTCCATCAAGCTTTGCATGGCCCAACAGCATTTACTTTTTAGATCGATGTTTTTTGGTGAATCGAATGCCATACAACGAGGTAGAATTGGTGGTGATTAACACGCACAACTCAGCTTACGATGACGGCTCGCTTAAGAAAGCCGAAATGGATTTTATGAAAGATTTTCTCAAGGCCGAAGAAGCAAAAGGCAACTACATAATTGTTGGTGGAGACTGGAATCAGCACGCCCCAGGAACAGGCGACAGACAGGTTCCGAACGATTACCTACTGGGCTGGAACTGGTTTTACGATACGTCCTTCCCAACCAATCGCGACCTGAAGGCAGCATACGTGAAAGGCGAAACAGAAACGCAAGTCATCGACTTTTTCCTCTGTAGCCCGAATATCGAATTACAGGAAATAAATGTCATCAATCTAGATTTTAAATTCTCCGATCATCAACCAGTTTTAATGACTGTCAAGTTATTGTAAGGACCCATTGATTTGATGATGTCGAATACATTTCTCCTAATCTCTGTTCTAGCTCTATTGTCTTGCTCCTCCAAAAGCGAGGTGAACGGTTCTGCCGAAAGCAGCCAAATAAAGACAACGGTTTTTGAAGATGAAAAATATTATATAGAATATCCTTCTAACTGGGTTTTTAAACAAACACCAGATTCAATTGGGATGAGGTTTGTGATTGGCGGTCCTCTTGATTCGGAAAAAGATGATTTTCGTGAAAATTTAAACCTTCTTGTCGTTGACTTAATGGGGCGTGGAATGACACTATCTGATTACGTCAAATACTCAGAAGAAGGAATCAAATCTCAGATCGAGGGTTACTTGTTTGAATCAAGCAACCTTATCTCTGTTGATGATGATGTTCACCACAATTTCGTCTACTTTGGAATACTTAATGACCAAGAGGTGACTTTTGTTCAGCATTATCGAGTCTTGCATGACCGCGCTTATGTACTATCGTTTATCTCTAGAAAGAATGAGTCTAATTTCAAAAGAAAGGTTGGCGAAAACGTCCTGAACTCCTTTAAGTTAAAACAAACACATTAATCATGGCAAAATACGTACTAGCCCTCGACCAAGGAACCACCAGTTCCAGAGCAATTCTGTTCGATAAGAACGGAGCAATTTTCGCAACCTCACAAAAGGAATTCACACAGTTTTTTCCGAAAAGCGGTTGGGTTGAACACGACCCGATGGAAATCTGGAGCAGTCAATTGGAAGTTGCGCAGGATGTTCTCAAAAAGAATGGTGTTTCGGCCAAAGATGTAGCGGCAATTGGAATCACCAATCAGCGTGAAACCACAATTGTTTGGGATAGAAAAACGGGAAAACCGATATACAACGCCATCGTTTGGCAGGATAGAAGAACCGCTGCCATTTGCGATAAATTGAAGGCGGATGGCTTTGAGAAAGAGATTCGCAATCGAACAGGTTTGGTGGTCGATGCCTACTTCTCAGGTACAAAAGTGAAGTGGATTCTTGATAATGTGAAAGGCGCCAGAAAACGTGCCGAAGCGGGTGAACTCGCTTTCGGAACGGTTGATTCGTGGTTGGTCTGGAATCTTACAGGTGGAAAAACGCACGTTACAGATTATTCAAACGCTTCACGAACACTCATCTACAACATCAACGAACTGAAATGGGACAAGAAATTGCTCAAAGCGATTGATGTTCCTGAGGCGGTTTTGCCAGAAGTGAAAGACAGCAGTTCGGTTTATGGTAAGACAGAAAAAGCACTTTTCGGTGGCGAAATTGCCATTGCAGGAATTGCTGGCGATCAGCAGGCCGCTCTTTTCGGACAAGCGTGTTTTGAGCCTGGAATGGCAAAGAACACCTACGGAACAGGCTGTTTCATGCTGATGAATACGGGCAAAACGCCTGTCAAATCAAAGCAAGGCCTTTTGACCACAATTGCTTGGGGATTGGACGGAAAGGTTGAGTATGCACTTGAAGGAAGCGTGTTTATTGCAGGTGCGGCCATTCAGTGGCTTCGCGATGGGCTGAAGATGATTGACGAATCTCCCGATTCAGAGTTTTACGCCATGAAAGTGAAGGATACCGATGGTGTTTACGTGGTTCCAGCTTTTGCTGGATTGGGCGCGCCTTATTGGGATATGTATGCTCGTGGCGCCATTTTTGGACTTACACGTGGAACAACCAAGCAGCACATCATTCGAGCTACGCTAGAGTCGTTGGCATACCAGACTAAAGACGTTTTAGATGCCATGCAGAAAGATTCGAAGATCACGTTGAATGCCCTTCGTGTGGATGGTGGTGCATGTGCCAACGATCTGCTCATGCAGTTTCAATCAGACACGCTGCAATGCGATGTTCAACGTCCGAAAGTGATTGAGACCACTGCTTTAGGCGCGGCTTATTTGGCCGGAATCGCTGTTGGCTTTTATGAGAAAAAACAAATCTCTAAGAACTGGGCCATTGACAGAACTTTCAATTCAAATATGGCATCTGGCGAGAGCAAAAAACTCTACAAAGGCTGGCAGAAAGCAGTGGAGCGTACCATGAATTGGGAGAATAGTTAATGGTTGTCGAGATTCATACTAAAAATCAGCAGGTCCAGTCATGCTGAACTTGTTTCAGCATCTGTCCACCATTTGATTCAGCCCCTGAAACAAGTTCAGGGTGACGCTATTTAAAAACGTTATGGGTGAACAAACAGCTAGTCATTTATTCTTATTCACCAATATTACATGGTTTTTGGTGAATGCATTCACCGATTATACAGGTTTTCGGTGAATGCATTCACCGATTATTCATATTTTTGGTGAATTGAAATGCGTTAAATGATTCAAAGAACCATCTTCAAAACACTTCAAGATCACTTTTTTGATCGGAAAGCGATTGTGGTAATTGGGCCGAGGCAGACTGGAAAGACCACGCTGCTTCGGCAACTCGCTTCCACTTATGGCGAATATTTGTATTTGGATGGAGACGATGCAAGTATGCGCCAAACCCTTACTGACCCAAGTTACGAGCGATTAAACCAACTTATTGGAGATCACCGAATCGTATTTGTAGATGAAGCACAACGCATCGGAAATGCGGGTATTACCTTGAAAATGATGATTGATCGTTTTCCTGACGTTCAACTTTTGGTAAGTGGTTCTTCTGCATTGGAGCTGGGCGATACCATCAACGAGCCGCTCACCGGAAGAAAATGGGAATACCATCTGCTGCCAATTAGTTGGGAAGAATGGCAAAAGCACAACGATTTCCTCACCGTGCAACAACAATTGGAAAGCCGCCTGGTATTCGGAATGTATCCTGATGTGCTCAACCGTATAGGAAACGAACGGGATGTGCTGCGCGATTTGGCCTCGTCCTATCTCTACAAGGATATTCTTGCCCTTTCGGGAATAAAAAAGCCAGAAATTCTTGAAAAGCTAGTTGTTGCTCTTGCACTCCAATGTGGAAACGAGGTCAACCTGACCGAAGTTGGTCAATTATTAAGCGTTGACAAGAACACGATTTCATCTTATATCGATTTGCTCGAAAAGGCTTTCATCGTTTTTAGGCTTCCAGCATTGAGCCGAAACGTGCGGAATGAGATCAAGAAAAATCAGAAAATATATTTCTACGATAACGGAATACGTAATGCCGTTATCAATAATCTCAACCCCATCTCATTGCGGCAGGATAAAGGAATTCTTTGGGAAAATTTTCTCGTAAGCGAACGATTAAAGCGGAACAGGCACCACAAAACCTACGCTAAAAGTTACTTCTGGCGAACCACTCAACAACAGGAAATTGACCTTATAGAAGAGGTGGATGGCGCGCTAAAAGCCTATGAATTTAAATGGAATCACCGCTCTAAGGTTAAGGAGCCATCTGCCTTTGCCAAAGCTTATGACAGCACATTTGAGGTAATTACTCCCGACAACTTTACCGATTTCCTCATTCCTTCACCTGAAACCAAATGACAATCCTCGGTATTTCTGCCTTTTACCATGATTCTGCCGCTGCCTTAATTGTTGATGGAAAAATCATCGCGGCAGCGCAAGAAGAGCGTTTTACACGCAAAAAACAGGACGCCTCGTTCCCCGTAAATGCTGTCCGGTTTTGCTTGGATTTTGCTAAGATTAAACTAGAAGACGTAGATGCCATTGCGTTTTACGATAAGCCACTTCTCAAATTTGAGCGATTGTTGGAAACGTATTACGCCTTTGCGCCAAGCGGATTTATTTCATTTCATAAAGCCGTTCCCGTTTGGCTGCGCGAAAAGCTATTTCACAAGCGCGAAATTAGGAATGGATTGAAGGAAATATCGGAATCAAAAGAGGTAAAAAAGCTACCAATCCGCTTTCCCGATCATCATCTTTCGCACGCGGCCTCGGCATTTTATCCTTCTCCGTTTGAGGAAGCCGCCATCTTGACCATTGATGGCGTGGGCGAATGGAGCACGGCCAGCATCGGCAAAGGTTCGGGCAAAGACATTGAAATGTTCGCCACCATGAATTTCCCGCATTCGGTGGGGTTGCTTTACTCAGCGTTCACCTATTATTTGGGGTTTGAAGTAAATAAGGGCGAATACAAATTAATGGGATTGGCACCTTACGGAAATCCCGAAGGAGAACGAACTGCCAAATACAAAGAACTGATAACCAATAACCTAGTAACTGTTTATGATGACGGTTCGATTTGGCTCGATCAGCAATATTTCAACTACGCCACAGGTCTGCGGATGGCGAAAGATGATAAGTGGAAAGCACTTTTTGCATTGAAAAAACGAGAATCCTATGATGAGATGTTGAGCGAACATTGCGATTTGGCCTTGGCGATTCAGCAAGTGACCGAAGATATTTTTCTCAGAATGGCAAAGACCGCCAAGGAGAAAACGGGCTGTAAGAACATTTGCCTAGCAGGTGGAGTGGCTCTGAACAGTGTGGCCAATGGAAAGCTGATTGATAGCGGACTTTTTGATGAAGTTTACATTCAGCCTGCCGCTGGCGATGCTGGTGGCGCAATCGGGGCGGCTTTGGCGGCTTATCACATTTTTGAGGGAAACGAACGAACCGTCATTCGCCCAGATTCAATGTCTGGTTCACTTCTCGGAACGGAGTATTCAGATGAAGAAATTGAAGCTGCGCTGAACCTAAAAGGCATCAAATTCTCCAAGGTTGAATCCGAAGAAGAATTGTCTGAAAAAGTAAGCGAACTGATTGTTTCGGCTAATGTGATTGGTTGGTTTCAAGGGCGGATGGAATTCGGTCCGCGGGCGTTGGGTTGTCGCAGCATCATTGCGGATGCCCGCAATCCAGAAATGCAGAAAAAGGTCAACTTGAAGATTAAGTTCCGTGAGAGTTTCCGACCGTTTGCTCCAATTCTTTTGGAAGAAGATTTACAACGCTATTTCAATGTAAAACTGCCATCACCCTACATGTTGCAAGTGCACAAATGGGCGGACGAATGGCACAATTTGTTGCCCGAAAATTACTCGGCTTTACCTTGGAAAGAGAAACTGAACACGGTTCGTTCTGAGTTTGCTTCCGTGGCGCACGTGGATATGTCAGGCCGCATTCAAACCGTGAATAAGCAAACGAACCCGCTGATGCACCAGCTTCTGTCGAAACTGAAGCAGAAAACGGGTCACGGACTTGCCATCAATACCAGTTTCAATGTGAATGATGAGCCAATCGTTTGTTTCCCAGAAGATGCCATCAACGGTTTTCTGAATACGGAAATGGACGTTTTGGCCATTGGTTCTTTCATTGCATTGAAAAAGGATCAGTAAATTCATCACGTCATGGCCGAACACAACGAACTTGGTAACATAGGCGAGAACCTTGCAGTGGCTTTGCTACGCAAAAAGGGCTATTCCATTTTGGCAGAAAACTGGCGGTTTGCGAAAAACGAACTCGATATTGTGGCCAGAATCGGTGATACGATGGTTTTTGTGGAAGTGAAAACCCGCTCAACGGATTCCTTCGGAGACCCAAGTCAGTCGGTCTCGCGGGCGAAACAAAAACGTACGATTCAAGCTGCCAACGCCTACCTCGAAAAGTTCAAGATTGACTTAGAGGCTCGGTTCGACATCATTTCTATCGTGGTCTATGGTAGCAAAACCAACCTCGACCACATGGAGGACGCATTCTTTCCCATGGCCTGACCTATCTTTGGGGCACAATGAGAGACCAAGGAAAAAAACCGTTCGGAAAAAAGAAGCGTGACAGTAATTCCAGTTCTGACAAAGACCGAATGCCATTTCAAGAGTTCAGAAAGCCGAAAAGTGCTCCAGCGGCCAGAGATGAAGAAAGGCCCGAAAAACGTGTTAGCTACGGAAAGGGGAAGAAAAAACCTGTTGAAGGAGAAAGTTCCAATTCACTTCCAAGACTGAATCAGTATGTGGCCAAGGCTGGTGTTTGTTCAAGACGCGAGGCGGACGAACTCATTGCCACAGGCAAGATAAAAGTGAACGGAAAGGTCATTCGCGAAATGGGCCGAAGGGTTCAGTATGATGATAAGGTTGAATACGAAGGGAAGGTCTTGCAGGGAGAAGAGATTCGATATGTTCTACTCAACAAACCGAAAGGATTCATCTCCAATGTAACGGATGAGAAAGACCGAAAAACGGTGATGGACCTGGTGAAAAAAGCCTGTAAAGAGCGTATTTATCCCGTAGGAAGATTGGAGCGTGACACTACAGGATTGCTCCTTTTTACCAACGATGGCGACCTTGCCAAACGACTTACGACCCCTGCCGCAAAGATTAAACAGATATACCATGTTTATCTGAACAGACCAATGGAGGAAAAGGACGTGGAAACACTGACCGCTGGAATCCAGATGGAAGACGGTCTGGTAAAACCAGACGTGGTCAATTACGTGCAGGAAGCGGAAGACGGTTCGCAGCTTGGAACGCAATTTCACTCAGGCCGAAATACGTTTGTTCGTGGAATGTTCGAACATTTTGGATACGAAGTAACCAAGCTTGACCGTGTGCTTTATGCCAACCTTACCAAAAAAGACCTGCCGCGCGGCAAATGGCGTTTTCTGAAAGACAAGGAGATCTCGATGCTGAAAGTGATTGCTGGAAAGGGAAAAAAGGAAGATGTGTTGGAAAGTCCAAAAGTGGACAGGCCACATCAAAAGCCAACAAAAACAGCAACACCGAGAACAGTAACACCAAGGACAACAGCACCGAAAACATCGACCCCGATGGCAACAAAGCCATCAAAGCCCAAAACCTCGTTGCACAAAAAGAAAGGCTGAGTTAATCTGCCTTTTTCTCCGCTGGTTCTGGCAATGGACTACTGGCCCGTTTGTCCTTACCAGAACGATTGCCGACCGTGCCGCCCCAAAGTCCCATTTGAGGTTCGCGATGTTGTTTCTCGCCTGCAAAAGGGGACGAGGAACTTGCAAATGGCGTGTATTCACTGCGTGATTGTTTGGCTCGCTTTTTCTTTGAGTTGAACTCATCCTTCTGATGCTTTCCTCTATTGAACCGCTTCTCGGTGGAACGCACGGCAAATTGCGAGTCGATGTTTACGCGCTTGGTTCTTCGGCTGTAGGCAAACTCATCAAAATCTCGGAACTGTCTGCTTCGTTTGGCTCGCATGGCAAACTCATCATAGCTGCGGAATCGCCCTTTTTTCTTGCTTCGCGAAGCAAACTCATCCTTGTCAAAAAAGCTTCCGCGACCTCTGCCTTTGCTGGCGAATTCGTCATAATCTCGGAACAACTTCTTTCTGCCCGACTTTGAACTGAACTCAGAATACTCGTTTCGAGAGCCTGATTTTTTAGTTTTGAATGCGAACGGATCTTTTCTGGAAAATCCTGAACCACCCTGCTTTTTGGCAGTGAAGAAATCGCCCATTCTGGCACTTTTACGCCCGTTTCGTACTGCCGAGCTGAAACCGCTCAACTTGTTGTTCTTGTTCACATTTACCTGCGTAAGACCCATGGCAGGACAGGCAATCTGCGCAACAGCCTTTCCTGCATAAAGCAAGACGAAAAACGATATGGCGACTACAATGCGATACAAAACAGTTGAACCAAGCAAGTTAAACACTATTCGCTAAACGAACTTGAGTTTTACGGAATCGCGAAAAATTGGTTCGCTGAATTGGCTGTTATTCCATTTTAGAAAGGACTTCCAACATCTCCTTCACCGACATCCGTTCCGTGTAATCCTCATTAAAATGTGAACTGAAAATGATTCCGTACTGCGCAATGATGTAGGTGGCTGGGACAGGCAACGCATTATCCTTATTTCCACTCGCTTTATTGATATTGATTCCAGCCGAACCGTAGATAAAACGCTTCCAGCCACCGAGTTTAAAGGTCACGTGATACTTATCCATTATGCGATGGTTTTCATCATAAATGATGCTGAAAGTTGCACCACTTTTTTCCATTGTCTTCTCAATTTTAGCGCCTTTTTCGGGCGTAATGGCAATAACAGAAGCTCCAGCATCCAAGATCATCTGCAGCGAATCTTGAATGTGGCTCATGTGCCTATTGCAATGCGGACACCATTGTCCGCGGTAAAAGACCACGATTACGGGGCCGTTCTCCAATCTGTCTTTTAAAGAAAAACGGTGTTCAAACTGGTCGAGAGCAAGAAAATTCGGAGCCTTATCTCCGATAAAAAGAGGCTCAGGGTTTTGTGCTTGCACGAAGAAGAAAAGAAAAAAGAGCAGTATGAATAATGCGAGTTGCTTCATGCATCAAGAACGATTCTTTCCCCACATTTATGGCAGAAGCGTGCTGTTTCGTAGTGCGAACACTCTCCGCAACGGCTGCACATTCGGCTCTCGTCTTTAACTGCCTTGCTCATCTCCGCACCCACAATTCCTGTCGGTACGGCAATAATGCTGTAACCGAGGATCATAATCATAGAGGCTACAAATTGCCCAAGAATTGTTTCTGGTGCTATGTCGCCATAACCCACAGTTGTTAGCGTAACCACTGCCCAATAAATGCTTCGCGGAATGCTATCGAAACCATGTTCGCCACCTTCAATCATGTACATGAGGGTGCCGAGAATAATTACGAGTGTAACAACGGCAGTCAGAAAAACAAAGATTTTCTCCTTGCTTGCTCGCAACCCAGCACCAATTAGCTGTGCGCCTTTTACGTATCTGACGAGTTTGAGAATTCGGAACACGCGTAGCAAGCGAATGGCCCGTATCACCAATAGAAATTGCGAACCAATCACAATCAAACTGAGGTAAGTTGGAATGATGGCCAGTAAATCGATTATGCCGAGAAAGCTGAAGGCATACTTTTACGGCTCTTCAGAAACCCAAAGCCTCAGAAGGTATTCGATGGTGAAGAAAATGGTGAACACCCATTCAATGATGTAAAGCGTGGAGCCGTACTGTTCACGAAATGTGAGCACGCTCTCGAACATGATGGCGACCAGACTGGCAACAATGGCCACAAGAAGAACCACATCAAACGCCTTTCCCCAACGGGTTTCCACGCCAAAAATGATC
>JBDNJH010000100.1:0-7787 GCA_041687875.1 Flavobacteriales bacterium
ACGAAACGATTGTGGAGGGTCTATGGGTAATGCTTGAATTCTCGCTATTCAAATGGGAAACCACTATCGGGCATGAGAATTTTCCAGTCCGATTATGAGGAGGACTTCTTTATCCCTCGCTGGGTCAGACCTAACAGGTTTCAAAAACCTGTTAGGTCTCGAAGGCGTGATTCTGAGATGATGCTAAAAAATCTTCTCCGGATTCAAAATCCCATTCGGGTCAAAAACCTTCTTAATACCACGCATCAGATCCAAATTCTTTTCGGCCATGGCCAAATGCATGTACGGTCGCTTGGCAATACCGATGCCGTGTTCGCCAGAAAGCGTACCGCCCAATTCGACCACAGCCTTGAAAATGTCGGCAATGCCTTCGTTCACCTCCTTGTTCCAGCGCTCGTCAGAAATCTGCTCCTTCATCACATTCACATGAAGGTTGCCATCGCCCACATGACCGAAACAGACCGAGCGGAATCCGACACGATTTCCTATCTCTTTTATGGCCGTGACCAGTTTGGGGAGATTCCCTCTCGGAACCACCACGTCTTCAGCTTTGGTAAGCGTGTATGAATTCACGGCAGGAGAAACATTCCTACGCAACCGCCACAGACCTTCTTTTTCTTCTGCGCTTTGCGCGAAATAGACTTCACCCGTTTCGTAGTTCTCCAATACGCCAACAATCGTTTCCGCATCGCGCATCAGCACTTCATCGTCATTCCCATCCAGTTCTATGATAAGATGTGCGTTAATATTGTCGGGCAAATCAATGGAGACAGGCGCACTCAGCACTTCATCCACATATTTCATGGTTAGCACAATGGCTTCGCGTTCCACGAATTCCATCCCCGAAGGCGTTATTCCTGCCATGTAGATTCCCGAAATGGCGCGGCAGGCCTCTTCGGCAGTCGTAAAAGGCACAAGAAGCGTCACATCCTTTTTCGGAAACGGACGCAGTTTGAACACAATCTTGGTAATGATGCCAAGCGTTCCTTCGCTCCCACACATCAACTGCGTGAGATTGTATCCCGTGGAGTTCTTCAGCACATTGGCGGCAGTCCAGATCACTTCGCCAGTTACCAATGCCACTTGCATGTTAAGAACGTAATCGCGTGTAACGCCATACTTCACCGCTTTCGGCCCGCCTGCATTTGCACCCAGATTCCCACCCAAAAAGCAGCTTCCCTTGCTACTCGGATCAGGCGGATAGAACAGCCCTTTTTCCTTCACCGCATTCTGAAAAACCTCAGTGATAACTCCTGGTTCAACGGTTGCTTGCAGGTTCAGTTCATCGATTTCCAAGATCTCATTAAAGCGTTTCATTGCCACGACAACACCACCTTTAACGGGGAGCGCACCACCGCTCAAACTCGTTCCCCCACCTCGGGGCGTAACGGGAATGACGTGGTCATTGCAAACCTTCAGAACGGCTGCAACCTCCTCGGCAGTCCGTGGCATTACCACCACCTGCGGCATAAAAACGTGGTCCTCCGTCATGTCCGAAGCATGGATTGTAAGCGTCTCTTCATCCATATGAAAGTGCTGCGCACCAACAATGCCTTTCAGCTCCTCTTGTATCTCTTTGGTGATATGACCGTATAGCATGTGTTTTAGATTGGTTCTATTGATATTTACTGGAAAGTGTTTTTGAGGGTATTGGTGATTTCATGATGCTGATACGAATTACGAATCGTGTACGAATATGACGAATCTATTCTTCTGTTTTTTGATGCAGTATTCGTCATATTCGTTATTCGTATCAGCCGAACCCGTACTTTTTATAAACCCCTCATCCATTACATAGTTCCACTAGAATCATGGAAGCATCTCTAGATTTAATCGACTTACCGCAAAAGTAACCTCCATATGCCGCAACAACTGTTAAAGGCCAGCTTAGTTTTTCTCATCATTTTCAACACCACTCAGCTCTGGGCTCAATCCGAGATTACCTTGGAGGATATTTGGAAAAACGGCACCTACAAAACCGAAGGGGTGTATGGTATTCGCTCCCTTAATGACGGCAAGCATTATACCACGCTAGAAAAGGGCAATATCGTCAGCTACAACTACGAAACAGGCGATTCGGTTGATGTGATTGTAGCTGCCGCTGATCTGAAAGTAGATGAGCAGCTCATTAAAATTGACGCATACGAATTCAACAAGAGCGAAACCAAGTTGCTTCTTGCCACTGATGAGAACCCCGTTTACAGACATTCGTCCAGCTACACGTTTTACGCGTTTGACAGAACGGATAAAAAACTGACGGAAATTGCTGATGGCAAGCATGTGTTTCATGCCACGTTTTCGCCCGTTTCTAATCAAGTGGCATATGTAAAAGACAACAACCTTTTTGTTGAAGACCTTGACGCTAAAACCACTAATCAGATTACTACTACTGGTGTTTTTAATGAGATTATCAATGGAATGAGCGATTGGGTTTATGAGGAGGAATTCGCCTTTACCAAGGCGTTTCACTGGTCGCCCGATGGCCGTTTTATCGCTTATTATGAGTTCAACGAGAAGAATGTAAAGGAGTTCTCAATGACCAAATATGAAGGAAACCTCTACCCTACCGAGGAGCGGTTCAAATACCCGAAAGCGGGAGAGGAGAATTCCAAGGTGAACATCTTCGTCTATAATCTGAACCGCGAAACAAACGTGAGGGTTGATATTGGCGAACGGGATGACATTTACATTCCACGAATCCAATGGACGAAGGATGCCGCCACGCTTTCCATCCAGCGGATGAACCGCTTGCAGAACCGCTTAGAACTCCTTTTTGCCGATGCGTTGATGGGAAAAACCCGTGTGGTTCTGAAGGAAATGTCCGAGACGTATATCGATATTACCGACAATCTCACTTTCTTGGATGATGGTCAGCAATTCATCTGGAGCAGCGAGAAGGATGGCTATAATCACCTCTATCTATATGACATTGCTGGTACTGAAAAAGTACAACTAACCTCTGGCGAATGGGATGTAACCGCTTTCTACGGAGTTGATGCCAAAGGCAAGAACTTTTATTACCAATCTGCTGAAGACGGATCAACACAACGACATGTGTTTGCTGCTTCACTCAATGGAAGCTACAAGCGTAAACTAACTCCAGACAAAGGTCAGAACGTTCCAAGCTTCAGCAGGACCAACGAATACTTCATAAATAAATATTCAAACGCCAATACGCCACCCGTTTATTCTCTCATCACCGATAAAGGAAAACAGATTCGTGTGTTAAAAGACAATGCGGCATTGAAGGAAAAACTGGCAGCAGTCAACGCTCCACAAAAGGAATTCTTCACCTTCAAACCATCTCACGGAACGTCATTGACAGGCTGGATGATAAAGCCGACCAACTTCGACCCGACTCAGAAATATCCTGTTCTATTTGCGATTTACGGTGGTCCTGGTAGCAATACTGTTCACGATTCTTGGGATGAATATTGGGGAACCGACCGATACATGTGGCTGCAAATGCTGGCGCAGCAAGGCTACATCATCGTTTCTGTGGATAACAGAGGCACGCAATTCAGAGGACGAGATTTTAAGCATTCGACCTACAAACAACTCGGCAAATTGGAATTGGAAGATTACATCGAAACCGCCAAATACCTTGGCAAATTGGAGTACGTGAATGGTCAGAGAATAGGCATGTTCGGTTGGAGTTATGGCGGCTATATGAGTTCACTTGCACTGACAAAAGGCGCGAATTACTTCTCCATGGCCATTGCAGTGGCACCCGTTACCAACTGGCGATTCTATGATTCTATTTACACCGAACGCTACATGCGCACGCCAAAAGAAAACGCGAAAGGTTATGACGATAATTCGCCCATCAATCACGTGGATAAAATGAAAGGAGCCTATTTACTGGTTCACGGAACGGGAGACGATAACGTGCATTTTCAGAACTCGGTAGAAATGACCGAAGCACTGATTGAGGCCAACAAGCAGTTCGATTTCTATATGTATCCAGACAGAAATCATGGCATCAACGGAAAGAATGCACGTTTGCACCTCTTCACCAAAATCACCGACTTCATCCAAAAAAACCTTTAACAGCCCCTCTGTCCTGCGGACATCTCCCCAAAGGGGAGAAAGGCGAAACGGCAACATTGGATAAAACTGACAACATTTCCCTACTTTCATCGCCCTTCAAAACCGTAACATGACCTCAACCCAACAGCAACAATTATTCGGGCATCCAGCAGGATTGTTCATCCTCTTTTTTACCGAAATGTGGGAGCGGTTCTCTTACTACGGAATGCGGGCTTTGCTCGTGCTTTTCCTCGTGAGTGGATTGGACGAAGGCGGCTGGGCGTGGGAACGTGAGGATGCGCTAGAATTGTATGCGATGTACACAGGTCTAGTCTACCTCACTCCGATTTTCGGAGGTCTGCTTGCTGATAAGGTTATAGGATTTAGAAAAGCCGTATTGCTTGGGGCTTTTCTTATGACCTGCGGTCATGCTGCCATGGCGGTTGAAACGGAATTCACCTTCTACCTCGGCCTTTTCCTTCTTATTATCGGCAATGGCTCCTTCAAGCCCAATATCTCTTCCATTGTTGGAAATCTTTACCCACGAAACAGTGATAAGAAAGATGGTGCTTACACCATTTTCTACATGGGAATCAATGCAGGTGCCTTCTTGGGTATTCTTCTTTGTGGCTACATCGGTGAGAAAGTAGGTTGGAGTTTCGGATTCGGACTGGCAGGTATTTTCATGTTCCTCGGAATGCTACAATTCTACTTTGCACAAGGCATTTTTGGCAACATAGGACTAAGCCCTAGAAAAGATGAGCACTTAGAAGTTTCCCAAATGCAAGGCCATATGGAAATTGATGAAGATAAGGAAGAAAACGTGCCTGCCAATGTGGAAAAAGATAGATTGATAGTTATCGGCATCTTGGCATTCTTCACCATTTTCTTTTGGATGGCTTTTGAACAAGCAGGTGGTTCCATGACCATTTTCGCAAAGGATTACACTGACAGATTGCTTACAGGCGATGCAGCAAACACATTCCGTTGGTTTAACACTATACTTACCATTGCCCCATTGGCAATCGTGACCTACGTTCTAATTTCCTTGTTCCGAAGCACATTTAAAAGCTATGCGCTATCAAACATCTTCTTAGGATCAAGTTTTGTTATCATTTGGGGAGTTGCATTATGGATGATTAAGAATGAATTCGCACAAGATGCTAGTGAGGTTCCTGCTTCATGGTTCGGAATTCTCAACTCGTTTTTCATCATTGCTTGCGCACCCATCTTTTCCAAAATTTGGGAAAGCAAACTCAACCCATCGGCCACGGTTAAGTTCGCCATGGGATTAATTCTACTAGGATTAGGCTTTGGAGTACTCGCCTTCGGTTCTGCGTCAATTCCACCTGGAGCGGCTACTGCCTCAGTAAGCATGATGTGGCTCATTGCTGCCTACTTCCTTCACACAATGGGCGAACTCACGCTTTCGCCTGTAGGGCTTTCTTACGTAAGTAAATTGGCTCCCGCCCGTTTGGTCGGACTCATGTTCGGGGTTTGGTTTCTGGCATCTGCCATTGCCAACTACTTGGCAGGTTGGACAGGCAGCCTCATCGACAAGATTACCGAGATGTATTCCATGTCAACTTTCTTCCTGATCTATACCGGTTTACCGATTGGAGCAGGCCTAATTTTGATACTTCTTACACCCATGATTAAAAAGAAAATGCACGGAATTCATTAAAGCGCAACTTTTACCTTGGGTAACCGTATTGAATCATGTTAATTTGTGTCTAAAGCTGTCTGACCACGGTTTTCTAGGCATGTAATCCATAAGCGATGGGAGATTTGAAAGCAATAAGACTGGAGGCTACGAAAGAGACTCCACAGGTAACGTTGGATGCGGATGGGAACAAGTTTGAGATAACTGGGCGCTCATTTCCGCTTAATGCAAAGGGGTTTTACCTCCCCGTTTTGGATTGGCTCGAAAGCTATGCCGAGAGTCCGAATGCCAAAACAGAATTCATTTTCAAGCTGGAATATTTCAATACTCCGTCTTCAAAATCTATTTCAGACATTCTTAAAAAGATGAAGGAAATAAAGGATGGAGGAAATGCGGTAACAGTTTACTGGTATTACGAAGAAGACGACATCGACATCCTCGACCTCGGCCACGTATTTGCCCGAACGGTCGGCATGGATTTCGAATTCAAAGAATACATTGACTAGTCAAATCAGACTCCGAATGGAACCCGATATGTGAAAGCGTGTCGGGTTTTTTATTTGGGCGTGCCCCCGATGAAAAATCGGGGTCGGGTCGTTCGCTATATCTTTTTTGCACAAAAGCAAAAAAGGATGCCGCTACCACCCCTTACGCGGTGCAACCTGCAAGCCTCGTCACTAAAATCAACCTCGTGGCACCAAATGCTCCAACCCGTTAGTCTTAATCACGTGAGCAGTCGATAGCAGCATTCCCAACTTCCCCGCAGGAAACCCCTGCGAAGCGATCCATTCCAAATAATGGACAGGAATTCTAATAATGGCCGTTCCCTTGTACTTGCCATACGGCATTTTGAAAGTGGTGATCTCTTTTAAGATGTTCGGGTCAGGCGCGGTTAGCATGGCCGAAAGATAGGCGTTCCCGTAATGCTTTTAGGATAATAATTCCGCATTATCTGCCCCCAGCTTCGGTGTCTTGCTCAATTCCGCAGAACCAAAACCCATTGGAAACCCTTTCTTGAAAAGCGAATGTTTTGCCGCTTCCTGAACTGTGAGAATTGGCGAAAGACACACGTCTTCTTTCTCCAATTTATCAGTCCAATATTTCATTGGTTGAGTTGTAAAAAGTGCGGCAACTTCGTCAATCAATTCCTTTTCCATCAACCTTCCGCCCCATTCGGGATGTCCCGTCAGGTTGCAGAACTTTTGCCAGAATTTAGGTTCCAATGCGCCTAAAGCAACATGTCTTCCATCAGCACATTTATAAATGTTGTAGGAAGCCAATTTGCCCGATAGATAGCCGTTGCTAGTGCCTGTTTCCAATTCTTCTGCTATTCGCATCGACTGCAAAACAGAAACGTTGTGAGTCATGGAAACATCAACATGTTGGCCTTTGCCAGTTCGTTCTCGGTTAAGCAATGCCGAAGTTGTGGCGTGTAGTGCCATCAAGCTTCCACCAGCCACATCAGCCAATTGGGCTGCCGAAAGAATCGGGTTTCCGTTTGAATCACGCTGCGCATCCAACATGCCCGAATAACTCAAATAGTTAATATCATGCCCGGGTGTTGAAGCCATTTCGCCTGTTTGTCCGTAGCCCGTAATGGACACCAAAATGATTTTTGGGTTTCGCTTTTTGAGTGTTTCGTAATCCAAACCAAAAGCTTTCATCACGCCTGGGCGGAATTGCTCAATAACCACATCGGCCGTTTCAACCAGCTTCAAAATCACTTCTTTTCCTTCTTCCAAACGATAATCAATCGATAGGCTTTTCTTACCCGCATTTAGCGTTGTGTAATAAACCGAAACTCCATCCTTCATGGGTGGATAAAACCGAACGGGGTCTGGAGATTGCGGACTTTCTACCTTGATAACTTCCGCACCTTGCTGCGCCATCCACAGCGTAGCCAACGGCCCAGGAAGTAGTTTGGTGAAATCGAGAATTCGGTAGCCTTGGAGTGGTTGGTTCATGGGGTGAAATTAACGATGGAACACAGATGACACGGATTGACCTGATTAACGCAGATTAAAATCGTGCTTGAATTTCGTCTTGAAGCCTTTTTAGACCTGCTTCAATAAAGCATCCCAAACATCCACAACGG
>JBDNJH010000010.1:0-7085 GCA_041687875.1 Flavobacteriales bacterium
ACCGTCAAATTGTGACATCCTCGGTCGGATAATTCGCTAATTTCAGAATTCAAAATAATTATAATGTTGTTGAAGAGAATCGGCCTATTTGGCCTTGTTGCTTTTGTATTTCTGATTGTACCCACCGGTTGTGAGGAAGATAGGCCATTGCGTGTTGAGGATATTGAGGGGAAAGCCTCGCCAGCCCAGCTTGGCGAATGGCTCGAGCAATTTCCATCAATTATCCGCGCCACGCACATGTCAGGCCCCGAAACTTCGCGAATGTTGGCCTACGCGAGCATCGCCTATTACGAAGGTTATGCCATGGGTTATGATGATATGCGTTCTTTGGTTGGACAACTTCAAGGGCTGGACGAACTTCCTGTAACAGATCCAAATTTGGGCTACAGTTATGGCATCATTTCCGAATCGGCCATGAGAACGGTGCTTCTCAATCAATTTCAGAATGCACCGGTCAACATTAAAAATGTAATTAATTCCACGTATTCCGACCATGAGCGCGAATACGCGGCTGCAGGTTTCGGAGAAGTTGTCATCAATCGGTCAAGAGCCTTTGGCGAGTTATTGGGCGATGCGCTCAATGTTTGGGCAGATTCGGACGGTTATTTGGAGGTACTCGATTGTTCCTCAATAATTCCAACAGAACCAGAAAACTGGCAGCCTACACCACCAAGTTTCCGTCCAGCAGAATTCGCTTGCTGGGGAAACATCCGAGCGTTCACGTTCAATTCCAATCAGCTTATTGCGCTTTGTAATCCAGGGGTTCCTATTCAGGTTTCAAACCAAAGTGGTTCTGCCTTTAGGACAGATGTTGACGAAGTTATTGCCATCGAGGCCGCCCTCACACAAGAACAAAAAGACATAGCTAATTTTTGGAGGGATGATGATGGAACTTTCACTGTTCCAGGGCATTATGTATCTATTTTAGGTCAATTGGTTAATCAGAACTTGCTTGATGGCAAGCAAGCAATTACGGCTTGGGCTCAACTTTCCATCGCCATGGCCGATACGTATATTTCTACCTATAAACTGAAATACACGTATTTTCGACCACGCCCACTGAGCTTTGTTCAGAATACTTCAAACGTGAATTGGGAATCGTATCTGACCAATCCAGATACTCCCGAATATCCATCCATGCGTTCCACCATGGCCTATGCTGCCACGCAGGTTTTTATCAATTTGTATGGGAATGGTTTAGCGTTTACAGACAAAACCCATGTAATTTTTAATATGGAAGAACGTTCTTATGCTTCTTTTACAGAAATGGCCAATGAGGTGGTAGCCAGCAGGTTATATGCAGGAACAAATTTGAGAACAACACTCGAAAGTTCAGAATATCACGGACGCTGTATCGCCCAACGGGCAAACGAACTATTCTTTAACGAGTAGCTGCTGGACCGTAGTTCTTGGCAAACCATTTAAGGGTTACTTCAAGACCATCTTTTATACTTACCTGCGGATTATATCCGAGGTAGGCTTTGGCTTTTGAAATGTCGGCAAGCGAATCCTGCACATCGCCTTTTCTTGTCTCTCTATAAGTTGGATTAACGTCTGAACCTACGAGGTCTTTCAAATCAAAATACAGCTGATTGATGGTGGTTCTTTCGCCAAAAGCGATATTGTAAACGCGACCAGTTGCACCAGGAATTTGTGAGAACATTCCGCGGATGTTGGCCTGAACCGCATTCTCGACAAACGTAAAATCACGCGACTGTTCTCCATCTCCATTAATGAAGGGAGATTTCCCTTTTAGTAGCGCATCCATGAATAATGGAATTACCGCAGCATAAGGACCATCAGGCTTTTGGTTCGGTCCAAAAATGTTGAAATAACGGAGGCCGACCACCTCAATTCCATAATTGAGTGCGTAAACACCTGCATAAACTTCATTCACAAATTTGGAAGCTGCATAAGGAGAAAGTGGAGCGCCAATGTGCTCTTCCACCTTCGGTAACTTCAAACTATCGCCATAAACAGAAGAAGAACTTGCGTAAACGAAGCGTTTCACTTTCGCATCCTTGGCGGCTGTAAGCATCTTCAGAAAGCCAGTTACGTTCGCTTCATTGGTAAGCAATGGTGTTTCCAATGATCGCGGAACAGATCCCAAAGCGGCTTGGTGGGTGATGTAATCAATTCCTTCGCAAGCCTTTCGGCAGGTTTCGGAATCCGTAATATTCCCGTTAATGAATTCGAAGTTCGGTAGATTCAAAAACGGCTGAATGTTCTCCAATTTTCCTTCAGAAAGATTGTCGAGTACCCGCACTTTTCCTGCCCCGAACTTTATGAGATACTCCGCAATATTTGAACCTACAAAGCCAGCTCCACCAGTAATAAGAAAAGACGAATTACTGATGTCGAGGGTGTGGAACGGGGTTGAATACATTATCTCTCTTGGTATTGTTGTTTGAAGTAATTCTGATAAGCCCCTGATGTTACACTGTTTAACCACTCACTGTTTTCCAAATACCAATCTACCGTTTTCGGAAGGCCTTCTTCAAACGTAAGGCTTGGTTCCCAACCCAATTCCGTTTTCAATTTGGTCGAGTCAATTGCGTATCGCAAATCGTGTCCCGCACGGTCTTTTACGAATGTGATAAGCTTTTCAGAAGTTCCTTTATCTCTTCCTAGTTTCTCATCCATGATGGTACACAGAAGTCGAATAAGGTCAATGTTAGACCATTCGTTGTTTCCCCCAATGTTGTAGGTTTCTCCCAAACCACCTTTGTGAAAAACAACATCAATTGCTGATGCATGATCTTCTACAAATAACCAATCGCGGATATTTTCGCCTTTCCCGTAAACCGGAATTTCTTGATTGTTCTGGATGCGATGAATGGCAAGCGGAATCAATTTCTCAGGAAAGTGATTCGGTCCGTAGTTGTTGGAACAGTTGGAAATTACAACCGGTAATCCATAGGTGTGATAATATGCTCGAACCAAGTGGTCAGAACTTGCTTTTGAAGCAGAATAAGGGCTTCTCGGATCATAAGCGGTTGTTTCATAAAAGAAACCTTCCTCACCAAGTGATCCGTAAACCTCATCGGTAGAAATGTGGTAAAATCGTTTTCCTTCCCAGTTTCCGTTCCAAAGTTCCTTGGCTGCCGTTAAAAGGTTTACGGTTCCTAAAATATTGGTCTGGATAAAAGCCATTGGACCAGAAATGGAGCGGTCAACGTGGGATTCTGCAGCCAAATGAACCACACTTTCTGGCTGATATTTTTCGAATACTTCTTTCAGTCGGGCTGGATTGGTAATGTCGGCACGTTCAAAAACATAGTTCGGAGCATTCTCAACATCTGTCAGATTTTCGAGGTTGCCTGCATACGTCAACGCATCCAAATTCACAATCTTATAATCAGGGTAGTTTTTCACAAACCTTCTGACCACGTGAGAACCAATAAATCCCGCGCCTCCTGTTATAATTATTGTTTTCATGTCTTTGTTCTTCTGTAATTCTGTTCCCAATTCCAAGAGGATCGGAGTCCTTCTTCTAAGCCTATCTCAGCTTTCCAGTTCAATTCGGTATTTGCTTTGGTCGTATCCGCGTAAACGGCAGTAATGTCGCCATTTCTACGAATACCGATTTTATAATTTACTGAGATTCCAGTTGCCTTCTTAAATGTGTTTACCACCTCCAAAACGCTACTTCCTTTGCCAGTTCCAATATTAAAAATATCGTAACTGCTTTTTTTAGTGTCGTTTTCTAATTTGCGGAGTGCCTGCAAGTGAGCTTTTGCAAGATCA
Organism: Flavobacteriales bacterium; assembly: GCA_041687875.1. Classification (GTDB taxonomy): domain Bacteria; phylum Bacteroidota; class Bacteroidia; order UBA10329; family UBA10329; genus UBA10329. The sequence goes on from JBDNJH010000010.1 coordinate 3,748, forward strand.
ACCACATGAATGTAATCTCTTACGCAGGTGCCGTCAACGGTGTCATAATCATCACCAAAAATGGTTAGTTCAGATCGAATGCCTGCTGCTGTTTGAGTAACAAATGGCACCAGATTGTTTGGTATCCCAACTGGAAGTTCTCCGATTTTGGCAGAAGCATGTGCGCCAATTGGATTGAAATAGCGTAGTGAAATTGCTTTGAGTTGCTGGACGCGAGACGTGTCTCGTATTATGTCTTCACACATGGATTTTGTATTTCCATACGGAGATTCAGCTTCCTTTCTTGGTGTAGTTTCCGTAACAGGGCAGACATCCGGTTGACCATAAACAGTGCAGCTAGATGAGAAAACCAAGTTTGGAATTTGGAATCGTTCCATTTCCAAAAGGATGTTCATCAGGCTGTCAAGATTATTACGGTAGTAAAGAAGCGGCTCCTTTACGGACTCTCCAACTGCCTTTTTTGCAGCGAAATGAATTACGGATTCAGCTTGGCTTCCAATTTCCTCAAATACAGCCGCCAATTGTTCGGTATTGTCAATATCGACATTGAAAAACCGTGGTCGCTTACCACTGATTTCTTCAATCGAATCAAGTACTGACTCTTCAGAGTTTGATAGATTGTCAAGTATGACAACCTCATATCCATTGTTTATGAGTTCAACACAAGTGTGCGAACCAATATAACCCGTACCTCCTGTTACAATTACCATATTTAAAGACTCCAATAGGATAGGTTTTTAATCTTGTCCTTGTAAACACCTTTCACATCCACAAAAACACCTTTTGGTTTGGATATGGACTGAAACTCACTTTCGGACTTACCTAAATATTCGGTGTGATTTACAGCAAGAATGATGGCGTCATAGTTTTTTCCAACAGCTGAGGCCAATTCGAAACCATATTCATGTTTTAAATGAACAGAAGAAGCATGTGGATCTACCACTTCAACGCGAACTCCGAATGATTCTAGTTCTCGAATCACATCAACCACTTTTGAGTTTCGTATGTCTGCCACGTTCTCTTTGAAAGTGGCACCCATCACCAAAATCTTTGATTTGCTGATGTCGCCACCGTTGGCAACAATTTTCTTCACAGTTTCTCTGGCCACGTAAGCTCCAACTTCATCATTAATGGCGCGACCTGAAGTAATTACTTTTGAATGATAGCCCAATTCGCGAGCCTTGTGGGTGAGGTAATATGGGTCAACTCCAATGCAATGACCTCCAACCAATCCAGGAAAGAATTTCAGAAAGTTCCATTTGGTTCCAGCTGCTTCCAACACATCAAATGTGTTGATTCCGACCTTATTGAAAATCATGGAAAGTTCATTCATCAAAGCGATGTTCACATCGCGTTGCGTGTTCTCTATGATTTTTGCAGCCTCCGCCACTTTGATTGACGGTGCACGGTGAACACCTGCATCTACAACCAGTTCATAGGTTTTTGCCACAATTTCCAACGATTCGGCATCGCAACCAGAAACCACTTTGATAATCTTTCTCAGAGTATGTTCCTTATCACCCGGATTTATCCTTTCAGGAGAATAACCAATCTTGAAATCCTCGTTGAACTTCAATCCTGAAATTTCCTCCAATACTGGAATACAATCTTCTTCAGTACAACCTGGATATACGGTGGATTCATACACTACATAATCACCTTTTTTCAGCACTCCACCAACCGTTTTCGAAGCTCCAAGAACTGGACGCAAATCGGGCAGATTGTGCTCGTCAATTGGAGTAGGCACGGCAACAATAAAAAACTGCACGTCTTTCAGGTCGTTGACATCAGCCGTAAAAAGGATATCGCAACCTTCAAAATCACTTGATTCCAATTCCTCGCTCGGATCGATGTTTTTCTTCATCATATCAACCCGTTCTTGATTGATATCGAAGCCAACCACCTTAATTCTTCTTGAGAATTCAAGGGCGATTGGCAAACCAACATATCCAAGACCGATAACGGCCAATTTGGCGTCTTTGCTTAATAGTTTGTCGTAGATATTCTCCATGTTAAAACTTTAAAATATTTGGGTCTCGGAGGCTGTAGATGCGTTCAATTATCTCTACCACTTTCATTCCTTCCATGGCATTTGTAGTGATGGTCTTTCTGCCTTTCAACGTGTCAATTACGTTCTCAATTACGAAATGATGGTTTGCGGCTGACCCTTTGTATGAACCATAATCGTTGGCTGGGCCTGCATGTTCCAATTCCGGCATTTCATAACCTTCAATGTTGCAATGCACAACCTCGTTCATGTACTGACCTCCGATTTTTACACTTCCTTTTTCTCCGATTACGGTAAGACTGCTTTCCAAGTTTGAATCCCAGACCGAAGTCGAATAGTTGAGGCTTCCCATACCGCCATCAGCAAGCTGGAATGTTACCATTCCCGAATCTTCAAAATCTGTTGTATGTGAATGGTTAAAATCCCGAAAATCACCTTTGATATTCCTAATGTCGCCAAAAAGCCAGTAGAGAATATCCACAAAGTGAGAAAATTGCGTAAAAAGAGTTCCACCGTCCAGTTTTTGGTTTCCTTTCCAACCACCAGCTTTGTAGTAGCGGTCGTCACGGTTCCAATAGCAGTTAATTTGAACCATGTAGATGTTGCCTATCAAGTTGCGGTCAATCACATCCTTGATCCAAACGGAAGGAGGTGAGTAACGGTTTTGCATCACGCAAAATACCTGCTTAGACCGATTGAGAGCTGCATGAATCACCTTCTCGCAATCGGCATTGGTTAGAGCCATTGGCTTTTCGCACAGAACGTGGCTTCCTGCATTGAGCCCAGATAAACTGTTTTCGGCATGAAGTCCATTTGGAGTACAAACGCACAATACGTCTGGTTTTAGATTCAACAGTTCTTGAAGGTCGTTGAAAAACGGTGTGTCATAAGACTCAATTCCAAGGTCGGCTTTTGGTCTAATATCAGAAAGCCCGATTAGTTCTGCTTCCTCATTTCTGACAATCATCTCAGCATGACGCTTGCCAATATGACCGCATCCTACAACTCCAAATGTTATCTTCTTCAGTTCACTCAACTGATTTTCTTTACCGAGTCGTTGTTCAATTCATATTTCTCTTTCGATTCTGGGCAAATAGCCAAGCCCTGAGAGTCAAATTCCAGCCGATGGCCGAATTCGCTCATCCAACCGATTTGTCTAGCGGGATTTCCAACTAAAAGGGCATACGCTGGGACATTTTTAGTAACAACTGAGCCTGCACCTATGAAGGCATATTCTCCAATATTATTACCACAAACAACGGTGGCATTTGCGCCTATGCTTGCTCCTCTGCCAACCAAGGTCTTTTCGTATTGACCACGTCTGATAACA
>JBDNJH010000101.1:0-21026 GCA_041687875.1 Flavobacteriales bacterium
CTCGGCACCTTGGTTTTTCGCTCCAATTCTGTTGTGCAGCATGCGAAAAGCGGAAAGGTTCAAGTAGCTACCAGCATTGGCATTTGGGAGTTTGACCCTCGTACCGATTCGGTTGCAACGGAGCTTTTGCCAGACTTGGTTGCCAATCATCTTCTCTGGATGGGAGATACGCTGGTGGCCGCCACACAGAATGGAATTCTCTTATTTCATGCAGGAAAACAGATTGCATCCTTGGGCGAAAACGATGGGATTAAAGGTTCGGTTGGTCGGTTGCAGTTTTATCGCGGAATGCTTTACGCTCGAGCAGAGCATGTAATTCATACAATCAGTCCAAGCAATTTGAAGGTGGGCCTCCTTCAATCTTCGGTTCTTGGTTCAACCATTTCTTTTACCGATTATCTTGTACAGGATGGGTTTCTGTTCTTGACTTCTGGCTCTCGAATCATTCGTGGAGCTTTGTTTAAGTCAGCGGTAGCGGTACTAATTCCGCAGGTTGAACTGCTTGAACTCCGAAGCAACGACCGCATCATTGATTGCCCTCTGCCCGAAGTGCTGAACTACGACCAGAACAGCATTCAGATTCGTTATTCGGTGCCGTGGTTTGATGATTTGGCTTCGCTCCATGTTCAATATCGCGTGAATGAAAGCGAATGGCAGACCAATAATCCGCTCTTGCGCACCATCACCCTGCCTTTCCTTTCTGCTGGCGATTATAAAATCGAATTGCGTGTGCTGCTTGAAGATGGGCGTGTTTCAGCTGCCGAAACTATTCAGTTCCGAATTCGTGCTCCATTATATAAGCGATTGTGGTTTCAAGCATTAATGCTCTTTCTGTTGGCCTCTTCATTTTATACGCTTTATCGGTATCGTGTTCTGATGATGGGAAGGCAAAACCTGCTGTTACAAGAAAAACTGAAGCTCGAACAAGATTTGGAACGCTCGCTTTTAGCCTCCATTCGTTCGCAAATGAACCCGCATTTTATCTTCAATGCGCTCAATACCATTCAGAGTTACATCTACAGCAACGACCGCAACAATGCCGTAAATTACCTCGGAAAGTTTGCCCAACTCACACGGAAAGTGTTGGATATGAGCAACCACGAAAGCGTATCGCTGGCGGAAGAGTTAGAAGCGTTGAATCTCTATTTGGAACTAGAGAAAATGCGCTTTGAAGAAAGCCTAGAAGTGAAGCTGGCTGTGGCGTCTGACATTTATCCCGAAGGTTGCAAGATTCCGCCCATGCTCATTCAGCCTTATGTTGAAAATGCCTTGAAGCACGGCCTGCTTCACCGCAAGGAGAACAGAAAACTACGTTGTTCATTTCGAAAAGAAAAAAAATGCGCTTGTGGTAGAAATTGCAGACAACGGCATTGGCCGCAAACGCTCACGAGAGATGAATAAGAAAAGTGCGCGGCAGCACGTTTCGTTCTCCACAGCGGCTACGCAAAAACGAATTGAATTGATGAACCGAACCCTTCCCGAAGGGTTTTCGGTGGAATATATTGACCATGTGAACGAAGCCGAAGAACCTGAAGGAACAACCGTGATTTTGTACATGCCAATCACAACTTGAGATTTTAGGAAAGGATGAAAGCAATAATTGTTGATGATGAAACCAAGGCGCGCAAAATGCTGAAAGCCATGCTTGCTGATTTGTGCCCAGAAGTGGAGGTTTTGGAAGAATGCGATGACCTGCCCAATGGCATAAAAGCCATCAAGCGCCTATCGCCTCAATTGGTGTTTCTAGATATTGAAATGCCAGGCCACAGTGGTTTGGAGCTGTTAGAATTTTTCAGTGAACATGAGATTGACTTTCAGATCATCTTCACCACAGCCTATGACCACTATGCTGTGCAGGCGTTCAAACTTTCTGCTGTTGATTATTTGCTTAAACCAATATCGCCTGTTGAATTGAAGCAAGCGGTTTTGCGCGCTTCCAAACGCAAAGTATCAACCGATGATTCTATAATCAAACTGAAAGAGAATCTACAGGGAGAATCTAAGTTGAAATTGGCGATTCCGCAGCTGAATGGTTTCCGCTTTATCGACCATTCAGAAATTATTTTCCTGAAAGGAGAGCGTGCCTATGCCACCATTTTCCTGAAGGATGGAAGTTCAGTGCTGGCCAGTCGGAATCTGAAATATTTCGAAGAGCTTTTGGCTTCAAACACTGCATTTTTCCGTTGTCATCGGTCCTATCTGGTCAATCTAGACCACGTGAAAGAATACGTGCGAACAGACGGTGGAAACCTCATTTTGCAAGGCGAAAAATCGGTGAGTGTGTCTGCCGATAGGATGCCCTTCTTGCTCGAACGTTTGGGATAGTAAACGAAAAAGGGCAAAGCCCTTCGGCTTCGCCCAAACCCACTTTACTGAAAAAACATCAGTGCTTGAACTTTGCAGATCATTCTAACTTCGCATCATGAGCACTTCAAGCTATAAGCGACCGCTACAGCCCGCACCCGAGCGGCTTTTTGAGAACGGAAAGTTCCAATATGCATCTTTTGATGGGCCGATTAAGAACCCCAATTTGATTGATGCAGAAAAGCCGTATAAACTGCCGCTTCCACGATTGTTGAAATGGATGCAGTTGCGCGAATGGCAAGCTTTTCAAATCAGTAATGGAACGCATTTCGTGATGGTGGCTATCTATAATGCGAAGAAGATTTCGCTGGTGCAGTTCATCGTTTACGACATCATCAACAACAAAAAATACCGCTATGAGAAGAAGGTAGCGCCTTGGTCTATTGATGTGGCAACGGGTTTGTTTGGAACAGAATCGAGTTACGTAAGCAAGAATTTTAGCCTTATTGCGAAGCACGATTTGGATAACAATTCATTGGAACTCACCGCTTCCATCCGCAATCAGAAAGGACTGCCAGATGTGGAAGCAAAATTCAAAGCAACGCACGATACAAAGCGTTACGAACCGATGGTGGTTTGCATGCCGTTTTCAGATAAACGCGCCATGTATTCGCACAAATGTTTGATGCCACTTTCAGGTAGTATTCAGTTTGGAAAAGATGTGATTCCGTTCCCCGAAAAAATCAGCCAACTCATTATTGACGACCACAAAGGATTCTATCCATTTCAGACCGTTTATGATTGGGTAACAGGAATTGGCCGCGATGCGGAAGGAAAACTGATTGGCTTTAACTGCACCGACAATCAGATACTTGATCACGACAAAAACAATGAGAATTGCCTGTGGCACGATGGTAAACTGAGCGTGCTACCACCAATCCGCGTAACGCGACCGGATGGCTACAAAGGCACTTGGCTTGTGAAAGACAACTATGGTAAGGTTGAACTTGAATTCCGGCCCGTCATTCATACCGCTGTGGATGTCAACTTGCTTATTCTCAGAAGTAAATACCAAGGGCCGTACGGCTTTTTCAATGGTTTCATCAAAAACCGAGACGGTGAGAAAGTGGGGATAAAGGAACTGTTCGGAATGGGGGAAGATTTCTATTTGAGGGCATAGCGCAAGGCGCGTTAATTTTCCGATAACATTCCTGCCTTTTTCGTGTCCTAAACCATGACCATTCCTTCTGATTCGGATGTTTTGAAATCACCCAAGGCCAATCCAACGGGAACCGAATGGAAGCGCTATTGATTATAGCGACAAGTGATACTAGCTACTCATACCGTTCCAAAATCCCATGCAACATTGCTTTTATGCGTTCCACAACCGTTTGCGGATTAAGAATCCGAACCTTGCTTTCCATCATCAGTATCTGTTGAAAAAACTCGTAGTTGGGCACGAGAAAGAACTCAAAGACAACACCGCCATCCATTTCGCCAATTTCCCTTTGCGAGTGATGCAACTTTACTGACCGCAAATAACCTGCATGAGCCGTTTCTGACCACAGACGAATCGTTTCAGGTGCTTCTTCATTTCCGTAAAGTCCAATAACGTGGCCGTACATCGCCTCGTGGCCATCCTGTTCGGTAAATTGGAAAGTTCCATCGGTCGGTTCCACTGATAAGATGCGGTCTAGGCCGAAGCTTTTTGTCTTGCCACTTTCTGTTTCTCGCGCCAGCAAATACCAACGGTGGCGGTATTGCTTCAGAAAAAGTGGGCAGACCTTCCGCTCCGTTGGTTCGCCTCCAAATTTGCAATGCGATACGTTCAGTTTCGCGCTGTTTTTTATCGCTTCCAGAATTACAGGAACATGTCCGAGACCTTCGGTCATTTGTGTTTCATCCAGATAAATTGACCTGCGTTGGTTGCGTTTTTTGGTGGCTTCTTTTCGCAGCATTTCGGCAAGCCCAGCATGTTCCAAGTAGCGGCTTACCAGCGTTTTTTCTTCTGGTTCTTCCACAATTTTATACCATTTGTTGGGATGCAAACCTTTCCGTTCTATCACATAATCAAGTTCGTTTTCAATGGTTCTGATGTCGCGCTGAACGGTGCGTTCATCCACTCCCTCGCCCAAACCGTGTAGGAAATTCACAATATCGTCTGTTGTCGGGCGGCTGTTCCTTCTGATATAATCGAGGATGTAACCATGTCTGTTGTATATTCTCGCGTAAGCCATACCGCAAATTTAGCGGAGGTAGCGACATTGGTTGTCGGGACTCTATTCAAATATTTGTCCGATGCAAGACCCCATTATTCTTGAACTACGTGGCAACGGAGCTTTGGTGCGGACTTTTCTCATTAGCGATGCTGAACTGAGACATCTTACAGAACTGGCAGAAAAATATGGCGAACCGCTTGAAACAGCTTGGTTCGACCCTGCTTTCAGGTGGAGAAAGGAAGTCAAAACAATACTCGATCAGATTATCGAGGTTTCAACGTATCGCGGATTACTCATAGATGGTCGTTCTTTTTTAGAGATACGGCAACCCTATAAAAGAAGAAGGAAATTTACAATGAGCGAATTGCTGCGTACAGACCAACTTTTTCCATTGGTGAGAAGTCGGATATTTTGTCATCCAGAAATAAAGGCTGGTCAGAATTTGCTAATTGAAATAACGCATGGCATCGGATGCCTTGGCAGGTTTGAAACCGATGTTTTCGACTTGGGCGAACTGGAGCTGGCGGTTTTTAAATTGCCCGCTCAAAACCATGAAGTGGTTTTATTTACAGCTTACTTGGATAAAGAAATGACGTGTTCGGAGGATGATTTTTTGGTGAGGGGGAATGAGCTTCTAACATGTATGGGAAAATAAAATAGCTGTGTGATTTCATGCGCAAAACCAACAGGACAGGGTGACACTATTTAAAAGCATTATGGGTAAAAACGGACTATCATTATGTGCTTTATCATTTCAGACAAACATCAAAATAGTTACCGACATCTGTTGTCGGGATGTGTTTTAACATTTGCTCAACTCATTTATTTAAACACATGGAAAATACCAATGAAATTGCGCTTCATGAAACCGTAGACCCCTTTTTGAACAATCTGATCTGGATTCCAGATTTTGATTCGTTCCCACGCAGCTTTTATTACCCAGAGAAACTCCCCAAAAAAAGCATTCTCTTCCTCGGCCTCCATCCGCCCAAGTCGGAGGAAAAGCACCCTAGAGTAGAAAGCTATAATCAGGAACTGAATGAAGTCGGAAATCCATATTTCAAGCAGTTTCAGGAAATAGCGGAATTCTGCAATACTCGGTGGGCGCATCTGAATTTGCTCTTCTTCAGAAAAACGAAGCACAATTGCATTGATGAACTGCTGAAGAAGGAAGCAGGTGTTCATTTTATATGGGAACAACTGAAAATTACCGATCAGATCATTCGACAGATAGACCCCGAAATTATTGTGGTGAACAATGCTGATGTGCGCACATTTTTAGGATTCAATAAAACTGGGGATAAGAATGTTTGGCTTGGTTACGATTTCGTATTTGACAATGCCATAGGGACATATTATTGGAAACGAATACCCGTTTTCTTCACCAATCTGTTCAAAGGCCAACGAACATTAGACAAGGGTTCATTCGAAAGGCTCAAATGGCACATCAGACATGCTATGATTGTGGAATTAGAACGTGCAAACAAAGAAGCAATTGACCTCAATAAAGACTTGGATACAAGGCTCGAAGGATTGCGCTTTTCAACCACTTGAATTACAAAAGCAGCAAACAATTTTCAGAATGAATCGGCCGATAGGCATTGCATACAACACTCGATAAGATTAGTGGGAACGATTATCTGATACGGAGCAATAGAATCACGTTGATCAGTTAGTTTTTTTGTGGCTATTTCAGTTCAACCTCAATAATATAATCCCAATCCTGAATGACCTCCGATAGCTCAGATGTGTAGAAACTTGTGATCTCCCATCTTCAAGATTAACCATCATGGCAAGTTTTACCTTGCTGAAATGAAGCGGTTACCAACCCTTAATCTGTTTATCTATATCCTCGAAAGAATACCCTTCAATTTCAGGCATTTTTAAAATCGTGTTCAATGGAAGATAAACAGGTTTCACGTATTTTTCCATTTCACCAAGTAAATCTCTTGGTATTCGAGATCAAAATTTTCGATGATTATTTCTTTGCGGATTGGGATGATTTTTAGCTATTCACAGATTAAGTCTCTTTTTTCTCGTTACTGATTTCAAACCCATCAATTATCTCAGCTAATTGAATGGCAATACTTCTAATTAACCACGGTGCCAGAAGATAAATATCATCTTCTCTTGATAGGCCAATCTTATTTAGAAGTTCCCTCAGCGTAAAGTAACAACCGTGTATATTTATTCACTCTGATAGCTGTTTTGGTTTTAAACCAAGACTTCATGGAAAAACCGTCCCGATGAGGTCAAATTGACGATATATAATTTAGAAAGGCAGCCTCAAAACCAGCTCTTCTGAGATAGTTTGGATGATAAACCCTAAATGTTTTTGCAGGTAATTTCGGGTGTACAAGTTTGCTTAACGCTCTTTCATCCCAGTCAGCACATTTCTCAAATTTGATACCTGTGAAGACATCTTTGATTCGATTATCCAATGAAGGTCCTGTGAAGAATATGCAAATTAACGGTTTAATGATTTCTATTTCTTCCTTTAAAATATCGTCAACCATAGAAACTGCATCTTCATATTCTCCATATGGACTCCCACAATCCAAATCAAATTTGCTAAGGTTAGACCATGCGCAGGAATAGGGCTCGTTGCCTAAAGTCTCTTCTAGTTTCCGGGTAACTGACCAAAACGGGGATGAATAGTAGCCAGAACCAACATTGAATCCTTGATATTGTTTCATTTGCTTATCTAAATTTTCACTCTCTATAGGCCAACCATTGGTTTCTTTTCCAATTATGAGCAGAGGCCTTTTTTGGTCTCTATAAATTTTATCCGGTGACATTAAAAATGGTCCATTTAAAGAAATGTTTGGAAACTTGCCAAGTATGCCTTTAAAATCACTTTGTCGGTCTTTGTAGAGTTTGAGTAGTTCTTTTTTCATAATTCGACTGTTATTTGTTATGAGGCTAAATTTAACAAAATAAACTAATCATTAACCCCTTCTCAGCCACGTCCTTCCTTCATCTTTCGAGAAATAAAGTCCTTTGGTTGTGGTGGCCAAAATTTCTTTCCCACTATCGGTAAGGTCGCGGAAATCGCCACAGGAATTGCTCGTATAACGGCCAAGCCAAATGCGGCCACCGTCTCGCGAATATTCAAGTTTGTTGCGCTTGGTGGGATTGATGCGGATGAGTTCTTTTTCCCTTGAAATTATTTCTGCCATGATGTTGCTGTTTTCGTTTCAGGCAAACATCCATACAGCTACCGACAAATGCTGTCGGGATTTATCGAACAACCAACTTTTGGACAAAACTCCCTTCCTCAGAAATAACCGTAAGGAAGAAAACTCCAGAGTTTTCCAATTCAAGTTCAAAAGAACTCCCATTAAAGTTGGTCTGCTGAATCAACTTTCCAGTTGCATTATGAACTTGAACTGTTCGCGTTTCAGCATTTTTAAATTGCAAAGACACATTTCCGTTGGAAGGATTGGGAAAAACCACGAACTCGCTCGCACGTGCAGCATTTTCTTCAACACCCACAGACCCACTCAGGCTGTATTGTCTAAAAAACCTCCAAATCTCGTTAGAGGCAGAAAAATCTTGATTCGTTACTCCAATGGCAAAGAATGGGTTTGACCCTGGCCAAGTATGTCCACCGGCATTTATTCGATAAAACTCTACGGTAGAACCAGCATCGCCACCTGAATAAACAAAGTGGTCTGCTGTACACCCATCTGTCAAATCTGTGTTCGGAACAGCCGTTTGAGTAGGTGTAGGATTGCAATTGTTGAAATCTGCCCAATACTCTACCAAATCTACAACCCCTACAAAACCCTGTGGGTTTCCTAAATAAGGTACAGTTGGATCTGCTGTTCCATGAATCTGCATAACTGGAGTTGGATGTTGTGCATTACAAGCGTTCAGATTTGGTGTCACCATCGTTCCGGTAACCGAAGCAATGGCTGCAATACGATTGCTGAGTTGGCAAGCCAATGTGTAGCTCATAAATCCGCCATTGCTCATTCCGGTGCTGTAAACACGATTTAAATCAATACTGTATGCAAATGCCATAGAATCTATGAGGGCCGAAATAAATCCAATATCGTCAACAGTCTCGTTTGGAGAGCCGAAGGCGTTCCAGAAGTTAGTACCGCTGGCATCTTGCGTTCCCTGCGGATGAATGACCAGAAACCCTGCTGTATCGGCAATTGATCTAAAATCGCCATACACCATCTGCTCAAACGAGTCGGAAGTATACCCGTGTAAATTGATGATGAGCGGAACCGCATTGGAAGCAGAATAACTTGCAGGAACATAAAGACGATACGTTCTTGTAAGGCCATCGTGGGTTATACTGCCTTGAATGGTGGTTTGCGCGTAGGAATGCAACAGAATGCAGAAATTGGCTAGAATAAGTAGAATGATTCTCATGAGTGATTATTTGTGTAGCAAAAGTAAATGATATTGATGTGGAGTTTGGTAAGAATAGGGCAGAAGGTAAATTTGCGGCCAATTCAAACAGATAAAACATTCATCATGTCAGATTTCAGAATAGAGAAAGACACCATGGGCGAGGTGCAAGTGCCTGCCGATAAGTATTGGGGTGCGCAAACCGAGCGTTCGCGAAATAATTTCAAGATTGGCCCTGCGGCAAGTATGCCGTTGGAGGTCATTTACGGTTTTGCTTATCTGAAAAAAGCAGCAGCATACACCAATTGTCAATTGGGAGTTTTGGAAGAGAAAAAGCGTGATTTGATTTCTGCCGTTTGCGATGAGATTGTAGCAGGAAAACACGATGACCAATTCCCTTTAGTTATTTGGCAAACAGGTTCTGGAACCCAAAGCAACATGAATGCAAATGAGGTAATTGCCAACCGTGCGCACGTTTTGAGTGGCGGAAAACTGGACGATAAAGACAAAGTTCTGAAAGCGAATGATGATGTGAACAAAAGCCAATCATCAAACGACACATTTCCTACTGGAATGCACATTGCTTGCTACAAATTGATTGCTGAGAATACCATTCCAGGAGTAGAAATGCTTCGCGATACGCTGAAAGCAAAATCAGTTGCTTTTAAGGATGTGGTGAAAATTGGCCGTACACATTTGATGGATGCGACCCCATTGACCATCGGACAGGAATTCAGCGGCTACGTTTCGCAATTAGACCATGGTTTGAGAGCATTGAGAAACACCTTGGCGCATCTTTCAGAATTGGCATTGGGCGGAACTGCCGTTGGAACAGGAATCAACACGCCTCCAGGATATTCTGTACTTGTAGCTGAGAAAATCGCTGAATTCACAGGATTACCATTTATTACGGCTGAGAACAAATTTGAGGCATTGGCAGCACACGATGCATTGGTTGAAACCCACGGAGCTTTGAAGCAAATGGCCGTTTCTCTGAACAAGATTGCCAACGATATTCGAATGATGGCCTCAGGTCCGCGTTCCGGAATTGGTGAACTGATTATTCCCGCAAATGAGCCAGGTTCTTCCATCATGCCAGGAAAAGTGAATCCGACACAGTGCGAAGCGCTAACGATGGTCTGCGCGCAGGTAATGGGAAATGACACAGCTGTTACCATTGCTGGAACACAAGGACATTACGAATTGAATGTTTTTAAGCCCGTTATGGCCTACAATGTGCTTCAATCCGCACGTTTGTTGGGAGATGCTTGCGTTTCTTTTGACGAGCATTGTGCTCAAGGCATTGAACCGAATCATCCGAGAATTCAAGAATTGGTGAACAACAGTTTGATGTTGGTAACAGCATTGAACACGAAAATAGGCTACTACAAAGCAGCAGAGATTGCTGGAAAAGCGCACGAAGAAGGAACAACTTTGAAAGCTGCGGCACTTTCGTTGGGTTATCTCACATCAGAAGAATACGATGAATGGGTTGACCCAAAGAAGATGATTGGGAGTTTGGATTAGAACCTACAGAGTCGTCAACCTTTAAAAAGTTGACGACTCTTCTCTTTTCATACATCCCTTTTCCGTTGCCGATTGGCCATATACTCCACAATGGCATCCTCGGTGGTAAACCAATTGCGACCTTCCTTGTAGGCATCAATTTTACCTTGTCTGGCCAGCAGACTCACATACTCTTGACCGTATGGAACCTGACTTTCTTCCACAATATTGGAAATGGGCCTGTACTCAACACCATCAGGATACATACTGAGATAAATATCCAAGGAACGCTCTACGGCCTGCATCATTAAAAGTAGGAGCTTAGCATGAGAACCATTGCTCGCCCTATCCTTATTCAGAGCAGCGTAGTATTTGTTTCTGTCGTTTTTCAGGATTATAGCTGGAGGATAACCTTTTCGCATAAGCATAAGGTTCATTGCTAAACGCACGGTACGCCCGTTTCCATCAAAAAAAGGATGAATCCATACAAACCGATGATGGAAAATTGTGGCCAGAATAATGGGCGAAAGCCCCTGCTCATTCTCGTTCACGTAATCGACCAATTCATCAATCATATCAGAAACCTTCTGTGCATTAGGTGGAGAAAAATTGGCCCCGGTAATGCGAACACCTGCATTTCGGAATCTTCCAGCATAAAGCTTCTCTAGTTTCAGCATTACCAGCTCGTGAAGATCCAACACTTCCCGTGCACGCAACGGTGCATCTGAACTCACCAACCCCTCCAAATAAGAAATAGCATCGTGGTGGTTGGCCACCTCAACATGCTCGCGCATTGATTTGCCTTTCACCGTCATACCGTCTTGAAGTACCACGCGGGTTTCGTTAAGTGTAAGGGTATTGCCCTCAATACTGGTAGAATTATAAGTCCATTCAAGATTAAGCCCTTCGCGAAGCCGCTCAAGCGCGACCTGCGCCATGGGTCTTTTAGTATCTAACAGGAGTTTTTTCTGTTCAATACGATCAATACCCACTTGAAGGTCTTTAATATTGGATAGGTTTATTTCCCACATGACCCCACAAATATACTAATTATCGGTAAATATAAAAAACGAACCTATCCGATATTAAGGAGGTGAAAATAAAAAAGAGGAAGTGTTCTGCTTCCTCTTTATTACTGGCAGGCGTTGCCGGTCTAAACGAACTTCTCGCCTTTGGTAGCCTTCACATCATTCACAATACGCTTAATCTGCTGCTCATCAGATTGCTTACAAATCAGTAGAATGTCATCGCTTTCCACCACAATCATATCCTTCATTCCCTGAATAACCACAAGTTTATTCTTCGGAACATTGACTATGCAATTCTTGGAATCATATGTGAGGACATTTTTCCCCTGTATCACATGGCCTTGTTCATCCTTATCAGAATAAGAATACAGGGAACCCCACGTGCCTAAATCGCTCCAGCCAATATCGGCCGCAAGCGTGAATACGTTCTTGGCCTTTTCCATCACCCCATAATCGATGGAAATGCTCTTGCACTGCATGTAGGCCGTTTCAATAAACTTGCCTTCGTTAGGCGTGTTAAATTCCGTAGCTCCCTCTTCAAATAGTTGAAACATTTCTGGCATGTGCTTTTCAAAGGCAGCCATAATTCCCTTTACAGACCAGATAAAAATGCCCGCATTCCAAAGAAATTCTCCGCTTTTAACCAACTGTTTGGCCATGGCTAGGTCTGGCTTTTCCGTAAAGCTTTTCACTTTATAAATCCCACCATCACCAGTAGATTCCTCAAATTGAATGTAGCCGTAGCCAGTATCAGGTCGAGTTGGCGAGATTCCCAGCGTAATCAGCGAGTCCCCTTTCTCAACTTCAGACAGTGCTTTATTTACTAGGTCAACATATTCCTTATCCTTTAGTATAAGATGGTCCGAAGGAGCTACCACCATACTCGCCTCCGGGTTGATGGCCTTAATTCTGAAAGCCGCATAAGCAATACAAGGTGCGGTGTTTCTCCTTCCTGGTTCCAAAAGAATCTGTGAGGGCTTTATTCCTTCAAGCTGCCCCATCACCAACAACTTGTAATCGGAATTGGTGACGATGAAAATATTTTCTGCCGGACAGACTTCTTTAGACCGCTCGTATGTTTGCTGCAACAGCGATTTGCCTGTTCCGAGAATGTCGATAAACTGTTTTGGATGTGGTGTTCGGCTCATTGGCCAGAATCGGGTGCCGATTCCACCCGCCATAATAACTACATAGTGATTCGGGTTTCTTTTACTCATTTTTTGAATTGGCTTAACGCCTCTCTTAGATTTTCAATCACTGTTGAAATCTGTTCTACTTTTAATGTTCCGACAGAAATTCTGAACCATGGACTTTGCCTAGATGCACCGAAACAATAGAAAGGAACGATTCCAACTTTTGCTTTTTTGATGAGAAACGTGGTCACATCAGACGCATCATTTAGGAACTCGCCTTCCGAGGTTGTTCTGCCAATCAGGTCGATTTTCACTGTCAGATACATAGCGCCTTCAGCCTGTATGGCATCCACCGGATATCCAACTTCGCGAAGCGCAGAAAAACCATTAAACAGTTTGTTCACCCTTTCCGAAATCATATCACGGTGCTTCTGAACAGTTGCTTCAACGGCAGCGGTCTGATTCAAAAACGCAGCGGTGGCAATCTGCTCCGGTTTTGGCGACCATGCACCAACATGGCTGAGCAACGCTTTCATTTTTACAATCACTTTAGTTGGGCCAAAAGCCCAACCTACACGGACTCCAGTTGCTGCAAAAGCCTTTGAAATACCATCCACATAAATAGTGTATTCACGCATTTGAGGACGCAATGAAACTGGATCATAATGTTTGGATTCGCCCAAGGTCAACTCAGAATAGATCTGATCATAAAGTACATAAAGAGGTTTTTGTCCAACTCGTCTACGGTTTTCAGCAATCACCAAATCACAAATGTCACTCAACGCCTTTTTGCTATACGAGGTGCCCGTTGGGTTTAGTGGAGAACAAAGAGCAAGAAGTGCTGCATCCTGCAAATGTGGGCTTAAATCCTCCGCAGTTGGAAGGAATTTGTTTTCTGGTAATGTTTCTACCGCCACCGGTTCTGCAAAATTGAGGTACGTGTAATGATTATTATTCCAGCTTGGAATTGGAATTATCACTCTGTCTCCACTGTTTACCAATGCCCGAAAAACGGCATAGATTAGCGGACGGGCACCTCCAGAAATCAATATATCTTCCTTGGAGTAGGCCAATCCCTGACGTGCTTCAATGTATTTGCTTACTGCCTCTCGCAATACCTCCACGCCATTGGCAGCAGGGTAATTGGTGTGGCCATCTTCATAAGCCTGAATAATTTCATTCAGCAGACCTTTTGGTAATGGATAGATTTTGGGGTCAAAATCACCGATGGTCAGATTAGTGATTGGTTGGCCAGCTGCAATCAACGCATTAATCTCTCCTGCAATCTTTATAATCTCAGAGCCGACCAAATTTTCTGCGAGGTCTGAAACCGTGATTACTTCCTGTGTTATTGATTCTGACATAAACTGGTTTTATAGGTCAGGCGAAGATAATTATTCTGATACGCCAGCGAGTTTTAGGCAGATTTCTGCCACCATTTTTAAATAGAAATATGGCACACTACGCGATTCGCTTAGAATGGATGCCACAAGCCCTTAGGCAAAACTCAGATTTGACTGGGCTACGGAATTTTGAGAGGTCACTCAACTATATTTGTGCGCTCAAATATTGGCTAATGGTCTCGTTCGACAATACCGAAATAGCGTTTTCTGACAGGTCGGATGCCGAGTTGAACCGCGCTCAATTCCTATTCAAGTTTGTTGGTAATCCAACACTGGTCAAATTGGGCCACGTTGCTTTAAATGTGGGACTTTTTCTTCGTCTTCCCATCAAAGGAATTATTCGTTCTACGGTGTTCAATCATTTTTGTGGAGGAGAAACCACTGAGAACTGCGAGCCAACCATTGCCCGACTTCATAAATCGGGTGTTTATTCGCTTTTAGATTATTCGGCAGAAGGTAAGGAAACGGTATCCGAACTTGAGCAGTCGGTTCTAGAGATTCTTGCCGCAAATCAGGTAGGAAAACACGATAGCCGTATACCGTTTGCCGTTTTTAAACCTACGGCCATTTTCCCAAACAGACTCTTGGCAAAGAAGAACGCCAATGCCGAATTCAACCAAAAGGAACAAGTTGAATGGGCAGCCGCAAAACAGAGGATGAACCTAATCTGCGCAACTGCAGAAAAAAATAATGTTCCTGTGTTGATTGATGCAGAAGAAACATGGTTTCAGGATGCAATTGACGAGCTAGTTGAAGAACAGATGGCACTTCGCAATGGTCAAAGGGTAATTGTGTATACAACACTTCAACTTTATCGCAAAGATCGTCTTGAATTCCTTACAAAAATCCTAAAAAGGGCGCAGGATAAAGGTTACCATCTTGGAGTCAAACTCGTACGTGGTGCATATATGGAAAAAGAGCGATTAAGAGCTAGCGAACAGGGTTATTCATCCCCAATACACGACACAAAGGCCGAAACAGACCGAGATTATGATTTGGCTCTTAAATTCTGTGTAGACAACTATCCTCACATTCATCTGATTGCAGGAACTCACAACGAATCAAGTTCAAAACTTCTTACCGAACTCATTGAAGAAAAACAAATTGAACTGAACGACCAACACATCTTTTTCTCTCAGCTCTATGGCATGAGCGATAACATTAGTTTTAACTTGGCGGTAAACGGTTACAATGTGGTGAAATACGTGCCATACGGACCCATTTTGGAAGTAATGCCATACCTCATCAGAAGAGCCGAAGAAAACACCTCCGTTGCTGGTCAAACCGGGCGAGAGTTGTCTCTGATTATGAAAGAAAAGGCGCGAAGAAGAGCTTAATAGGCTCTATCCTCTTATTGGTCGAAAACCCGAACTTTTGATTGTTTTTTCCGTACGACCATTGTTCAGGCAATCGCCTGTAGATAATGGGAGAAACCACTTCAGAAAATCAAAGATTTGAGTCATTGGCACCAAATGCCGAGATGCGCTCGTTGCTGGAACATTCTAGCCGCAGCATTATCATCTTAGATAATTGGTACCGCATATTGTGGTTTAACGCCAAGGCGGCCAAAGAAATGTATTCGTTTTTCAGCGAAAGGCTAAAAACCGGAAACTCCTATTGGGATTATGTGGATCAAACACAGAACAAACGGTTCATTCGCAATTTTCAAACGGCCCTCAAAGGCCGAACCATCAGCACCGAGCAAAAAATAATAAAACCCAAAAGCCAGATTGGTGAGATATGGATTGAGGGGAAATTCAGCCCGCTCTACGATGAAAAAGGAACCCCTCATGGGGTTATCTACTCTTATGCCAACATTTCTGACAGGAAACGGGCAGAGGTGGAAAAACGGGAAAAGGCGCTAATACTAGAGGCAATTGACAACAATAGCTCTCAGGGTTTTATGCTCATAAACGAGGAAAATGAAGTGTTAAGCTGTAATCTTTTGGCTCCTTCCATGCTCGTTTTACTAGCGGATCAGCGGGGCTTACTTGGCTCCAACATTATGCAAAACATTCACCCAAAATGGCGGAAGGAATTTGAAGGGGGAATGAAAGTAGCCCGTTCTGGCGGAACAGTCTCTGTTGAATTTGATAGTCCAAACGTAAAGGAAAAGGTGGTGGAAGTACGTTTTACTCCACTCAAGCATAGCCTAGGCAAACAGAACATGGTTTCTGTCTGGGTCTTTGATATTACGGACAAGAAACGGGCGGAGAGAAACGTACGAAAGTCTGAAGAAAATCTTCGGGCGGTATTCAACAGCAGTTCGCAGACCTTCTATCTTATGGATAGAAATTTGAACATCCTGGCATTCAACCAAGCTGCGGCTGACCTTATTTTAGAGCAATTCGGATTTAATCTAAAAGTGGGATTAAACATAGCCGACATCACTGCTAAGGAAAACCTGTTACAATTTAAGGTGGAAACAGAACGCGCCTTTTCTGGAAGAAAAGTGCAGGTTGAGAAACATTTTTCGTACAATGGAAAAGAATATTGGTTTGATAGACACCTCAATCCGGTAATGAATTCTAAAGGAGAAATTGACCGACTTACCGTTTGGTCTATTGATATTACAGACCGAAAACTGGCAGAAAAGGCACTTAAGGAGAATGAATCTAAATTCAGGAAACTGGCCTCTCTCCTACCTGTTGGCATCTATCAAGTGGATGAAAATGGCAACGCTACCTATGTGAATGAGAGTTTACAGTTGATAATTGGCGCCAATCTGACAACCATATTGGATGGTTCTTGGACGAAACTGATTCACTCAGCAGATCGAGATGATGTGAAGAGAAGATGGAAGGATATTGAAAAAGAAAAACAATCGTTTTCAATGGAATATCGTTTCAATCGTCAGAGTGGAGATGCTATTCATGTGTTGGAACAAGCGCAGCCACTCTTCAATCACCTAGGAGAATATCGTGGCTATTTAGGTACGATTATCGACATTTCGGAACAAAAAAGGTCGCAGCAACTGCTTCAAGAAAAGCAGGTGGCCGAAAATTCGCTGAAGTTTAGGTCAGATTTTCTTGCAAGCATGAGCCATGAGATTCGCACGCCTTTGAATGGTATTATGGGTCTGAGTGAAATTTTGCTTGACACAAAGCTCGATTCTGATCAATCATCAAAGCTTCAGAACATTCTTGGAGCCAGCAAGGATTTGCGATCCATCGTCAATGACGTACTCAATCTCTCCGAGTTAGAGGCTGGAAAAGTAACGTTGCAAAAAGAACTGTTCAAAGTTTCTGATCTTATTGAAACCATTGCGGAACGTTTTGACCCAGAGGCTAAAGCGAAGAAGCTAAACTTATCATTCAACACGCCTACAAACGAAATTCAACTCGACACCGACCGAAGGAGGCTAACGCAAGTGCTTTCCAACCTAGTTCGAAACGCCATCAAATTCACGAATCAAGGTTCGGTTATCGTTTCAGTTAAGGTTGAAAAAGATAGCAAACTGTCGTTTCAAGTAACTGATACTGGGCCTGGAATTCCAAAGAACGATCAGGCAAAACTATTTCAAGATTTCTCCCAACTACAGCATACCACAGCCCAAAATCTGGAAGGAACTGGCCTCGGACTTTCCATTAGCAAGAAACTAATGCATCTATTGGGAGGAGAAATAGGCGTTAAAAGTGCTGTTAACAAAGGCAGCACATTCTGGTTAAGTCTTTCAATGATGGAACATCCAAATTCCATTACAAAAAGTGGGGCTGTCTCAAAAAACATCTTGGCAAAATCTGTGCAGGGGGTCAGAGTACTTTTGGTGGAAGACAATCTCATCAATCAACAGGCATTCAAGATTATGCTTCAGAGAATGGGGTGTACAGTAGACGTCTTATCAAACGGCAAACAGGCCGTAGATAATTTCGACAAAAGCAAATACGATATCGTCTTTATGGATATTCAAATGCCCATAATGGACGGTTTAGAAGCCACGTCTGAGATTAAAAAACGATTTAAGAATGTGCCTCCAATCATTGGGCTAAGCGGCAATATCCTTCAGCGTGATGAAGAAGGGAACCTAAAATCCGACATGAACGATCTGTTGCTCAAGCCTGTTGTGTCGAACGACATTGAGCGGATGATTCAGAAGTGGGTGGCGTGAAGCAGAGCATTTTCAAGTGGGTTTGAAAGACCAATAACTTTCAATCATGTCTCAAATCCTTACCCTCAACAATACTTGACAGCGAGCAAGGTTTAAGTGTTTAGTAACCCACTAAACCTCCTCGCCATGAAAAAGCTCCTTGTCATTTTAGTAGTGCTTTCGCAATCCGTCTTTTCACAAGATTCGGTTGAGTTGACCATTCATTTTGAAGATGGAAGCGATGTTCCATCTATGCCTGAAATGGCCATGCTCGATGAAATTGCACAGCATCCCAACTCGGATCAACTTCGGTTTTGGGTGGTTGGCCACACCGATGATCGCGGTTCTGATAAGTTCAATGTGCAACTATCGAAGGAACGAACACGCAAAGTGACCTACCATTTGCTGTTATCTGGCATCAAACCTTACAATATCCTGTTTGAACATCATGGAGAAGATTGCCCCGTGAATGAGAATGAAGACCGAGCCTCCCGTGCTGAGAATAGAAGAGTCGAGGTTCTCATTTCAAACATCGGAACGCTTGATGCACCAGGTTTTGCAGGTCGCTACCGACCAGAGATGTTCCATCGGCCTTTGACGGAAATCGTTGCCGAGAAAGAGGTTTTCGTCATAGAAAATCAGGAATCGAACTGCATTGAAACCGCCAGCGGTTCCATGATTGATGTTCCGCCCATGGCTTTTATGGATGCGTACGGAAGACCGATAGGAGGGGCGGTGGAACTGACCTACGAAGAGATTAACAGCCCTTTCAGCGTTTTCGCAAGTGGCATCAACATGCAGGGCGATGAATGCCAGCCCACTTCGCATCTCGAAACATCGGGCATGTTCAGCATCAACGCCACGCACCGAGGCAAACCGGTGGAGATTCGTCCCGACCGTCCGGTCCGAATTGACCTTGCTTCCAATAGTATGGATCCCAATTTCAATTTCCTGTTCATGGATCCATCTTCAGAAACATGGAACAATTTGGGTTCAGCTACAATCAATCCGTACGATGCCGAACTTATTTCCATTGCAGAGAATCTGTCTCCTGCCGTACGTGAGTATCTCCATCACACCGATTACCTCTCACCTGCCATTGCCAGCCGAACCACGTTGGAAGCACATTTTCAGAACACCGAATATCTGGCCAATCGGCCCATAGCCAGCTACTATCGTTTTCTGCGCGATGGAGATGAGAACGAGCGCAATCAGTTCGAAAAGGAATGGAAGAAGGCAGCCTCATTCAAGGCGAGCGTGCTGCCTCCAAATAGAAAGAATAGTGAAGAGGTCGTGCACTTCACAGTTCAGAAATATTCCAAATTCGGACAGCACCCCGAGTATTTCTTCTTCAATTTCCACACGTGGGAACATGCGGGCGACCTCAGCCGCGCCAAGGTGGAGGAACTGCTGCAGGGCAGGCGTTTCCACGACATCCGCGTGCGGTACCATGCCGGAAAGGATTCCGTTACGATTGAATTGAAAGACCTTGACGGAATAGTGAAGCTGCCTGTGAAGAAGATCACCATTGAGAACATGTCTGTGGAGTTGCAGAAGCGCATGTTCGGAGAATTCGCACCTAGATTCCAAGCTTGGAGAGAACTCAAGGACAACCACGGGTTCGAGAACCGCTATTCTATTTACACCGACTTTTTGGAAGAACAAGAAAACCGTATCCGCAGAAAGGCTGACAAGTTTGATAGAAGATCAAAGCACGTGTATGAGAAAGAATTGGACATGGCGTGGAAACAGGCGCAACGCTCCATGACCCAACCAGAGAAAATGATGAGCCAAGCCAACTGGGTCTCCTACTGCAACGGTATCTCTAGCAAGTTGGAAGAATACTGCGCACGGCAAAATGGCGGAAGCACCATCACCCGAACCATTGCGCTGGACAGAATGGGCATCTACAATTGCGCAAGACCGATTGACCAAAGCCATTTCCAAAGCGTAAAACCCCGGTTCGTTCTCGCCAATGGCAAAGCCGTTAAGTGGAAAACCTGCTACGTATTTGACGAAAAGGTCAATTCCGTCATTACCTACAATGGCTCCGAACTGGACGATATCGCCCTAAATCCAAGTTCGATAATGATGATGGTGGTTACCGACACGGATGGCAACATCTACCAACTCAACGAAAGCGAAGTTGTGGCAATGAACATGGGAAAAGTGGCACAGCGCATCATGCACATCACCGCGTTCGACAGTTCTATTCGTTCCTTGGATGAAATGAGAGAGATGTTGGGGTTGGTGGAGGAATAATCCGCAGTCACAATTCGTATCTTTGATTACATGAAATCCATTGATATACGTGCTGAACTGAAGCAACTGATTGATTCGGAACAGGACATTTCCCTCTTAAATACGGTGAAATCATTGCTGTCGCAGGATGGTGATGATTGGTGGCACGCAATAACCGAAGCAGAGCGAAAGGAGATTGATGAAGGAATTGCACAGGCCAACCGAGGCGAGTTTATCTCGCATGAAAAGGTGATGAAAAACCCAAGAAAGTGGCTCTAAGTGTAGTTTGGACACGAAGAGCCATTGCGGGTTATGTTGACATCCTTGACTACATCGAGACTAAGTGGACTGAGAAAGAAGTTACCGCATTTGAACGGCAGGTTGCCGGTTTTCTTGAGCAACTATCCAAACACCCAGACTTGCTTAAACGCTCCGAATTCAAAGACATAAGGCGCGGCCCAATAAACAGATTGACCATTGTAACTTATCGGGTACGGGAAGACCAATTGGAAATTCTCAACGTACGAAGTGCTAGGCAGAAACCAGAGTAGTAAACGTTATATCATTAATCCCCAAAAACAAAAACGGGCATTTCGTAGAAAGTGGTTTCGTAGAGATTGGTCATTCCGTTCTTCTTGGCCACATTCATGGAGCCTTCATTCTCTTTATGAATGATGGAAATGAACTTATCGGAGACATTGGCTTGCTTCCCAAACGCTTTCATGTGCGTGGCAATTTCC
>JBDNJH010000102.1:0-3431 GCA_041687875.1 Flavobacteriales bacterium
ATCAAGATTCATCGGCCCATTTCCACCAAAGGAATGACCGCCAATGATGTTATTGAACTGAGAGACAAGGCGCAGGACGTCATCCGACAAGAATTGAAACAACATGGATATAACGGATAAAACGGTTGATGAATTGGCGCACTTGGCTCGACTTCAATTTGAGGGTGACGAGAAAGCGCGCATCAAAAAAGACCTAAACAAGATTCTTTCCTTCATGGAAAAGCTGAACCAACTCGACACGGAAGGCGTTGAGCCACTTATTTACATGTCGGAAGAAATGAACGTGATGCGGAATGATGAGAAGAAGAAAACCATTACGCAGAAACAAGCTTTGAAGAACGCTCCCAAAGCAGATTCAGATTATTTCAAGGTTCCTAAGGTTTTGAAGAATCCTGACTCAGAGTAGCTGTTAGGATTTAGCGATAAGCAAAAAAGCCGCTCCGAATAATCGGAGCGGCTTTTTCATTTCGTAATCAGCTAAAAGGCAATGGCAAATTCCGAGTAAAAATTACCGAGACGAAGTTAAACCGCAACTTTCAACTCGTTGCCTGAAGCACCGAGCTGTCGCAGAACAACTTCAGTTACCAGGCCCTTTAGCGAAAGGTCTTCATCCAATTCCTCCCATTGGATTCCGATGCCGGATTCGATTAGTCGCCAATTGTTCAGGGCTTTTTCCGATCCGTTCCTTAGTCCAGCATGGTCAGAAAGCGAAGTTGCAATTACACTCCCGCTAGAAAGTATGACCACCAAACGATCCGTTTCCCTGTTCACATGCACGTCTTTTATCTGCAACTTTCCTTCAAGGATGAGTCGCTCAAATGAGTCAGACGATTTCACATCAGTTGAATCTTTCATTCCAAGTATTTTTGAATAGGTCCAAATTTGCAGTTACAATTTCAATGATCTGCTTTCTCTCCTTAACGGTGAAGCCATAAAAGTATTCCTGCTCCAATACTGGTTCAAGCCACATTTTGCCAACGGCATCGCCTTTTTCAACGTGAATATGCATGGGCTCGTTGACTTCGTTACTGTAAAAAAAGAAACGAAATCCGCTTACGCGTAGAGCAGTTGGCATATATGAAAGGTAATGAAAACGCTACTTCACTGAACTAGCAGAACTCATCATAAGCCCCCGTCAAATTCTCAGCAATCATTTCTGGTGTGCGGCCTTCAATATGATGACGCTCGATAAAATGAACCAAGTTTCCGTCTTTGAATAATGCAATACATGGGCTTGATGGTGGATAAGGAGCGGTATGCGACCTTACTCGAGCCACCGCAGCCGTATCGAAACCAGCAAAAACCGTAGTAGTCCTCGTTGGCTGCTTGCTGTGCTTTAATGCCATTTTTATCGATGGACGTGCATTTCCTGCGGCACAACCGCAAACTGAATTTATGAAAACCAAGGTGGTTCCATCAGCCTTAACGGCCGCGTCTACATCTTCTGGTGTAAGCAACTCCTTCACTCCTGCAGAAGTGATGTCTTGCTTCATTGGTATTACTATTTCTGGTGGATACATATCCTATCGTTTTTAATTAATAGCGCAAAGTTATCGTTTATCTAAACTCATTCTAAATAACTTTGTTCAAGATTAAAAGTGCTAGTGTATGCGATATAATTTGAGTGAGATAAAATCTGTAATCGAGGATAGAAGAACCATCATTCCCGAGAATTTTTCATCGCGAAAGGTTCATAAGGAAATAGTGATGGAATTGTTGGATGCCGCTAAGTGGGCACCAACGCATCGTTATACACAGCCGTGGCATTTCAAGGTTTTTCTAGGTGATGGTTTGAAAAAGCTTTCGGAGTTCCAATCTGAGCTTTACAAAGCGAAAAAAGGCGATGCTTTTGAGCAGGAAAAGTTTGACAAACTACGCGACCGTCCGTTGATGACAACCGCTATCATTGGCATTTGCATGAAGCGAGATGAAGCCGAACGAGATCCAGAACAAGAAGAATTGGCCTCGGTATCCATGGCGGTTCAAAATATGATGTTGATTGCAGCCGCGCACGGTATTGGCGCGTTTTGGTCGAGTGGAGGTGTTACGTATTGGCCAGAAGCGAAAGATTTTATGGGCTTAGGAGAGAAAGATAAATTCCTTGGTTTTCTTTACCTCGGTTATCCTAAAGAAAACTGGCCAAGGAAGACCAGAAGAAAGCCACAAGAGTATTTTACGGAATGGGTTGAATAAGTCCGCATCTTCCGCATCAGGCGGAGAGAAAAGAAAAACATAAACTTGGCATCTTTGCGCCTTTGCGAGAGAATAAAATATGAGCTACAAAGCATTTCAAGAAGACAATATTTCATTGACTGAAGCAAAGGAGGCGGCAGAGCGACTTTCGTTTTACCCAATGATGTTTCAAGCTGCCGTTTCGCTGAACAGAACAGGCATTATGCAGGCGTTAGCAAATGCGGGGAGAAAAGGAGCGACATCTGAAGAATTGAGTAAGGAATCGGGCATTTCTCAATATGGAGTAGAAACGCTTTTAGAAGCTGGTTTGAGTTTGGATTTGGTGAAGTTGATAGAGCCGTACAAGTACAAAATTGGAAAGACAGGTTCCTTTTGGTTGATGGATAAGCAGACCGTGGCAAACACAGATTTTATTCAGGATGTGTGTTATAATGGAACATTCCATTTAGAGGAAGCTATCAAGGAAGAAACGCCAGCTGGCTTGAAGGAGTTGGGCGATTGGCCGACCATCTATCATGGATTATCCAAACTTCCTGGCCGCGCTAAAGAAAGCTGGTTCACGTTTGACCATCATTATTCCGACCAGGCTTTTCAGCAGGCGCGAAAAGAAGTATTCCATTTCAAACCAAAATCTATGTTGGATATTGGAGGAAACACAGGAAAATGGTCTTTCCAATGTGTGGAGAACGACCCCGATGTGCACATGACAATTGTGGATCTTCCTAGTCAGACAGGATTGGCAAATCCGCGTATTAAAGAAGCTGGATTGGAGAATAGAATTTCTACACACGAACAGAACGTGTTGGATGCAGAATATCAGCTTCCGAAAAACCAAGATGCGGTTTGGATGAGTCAGTTCTTAGATTGCTTTTCGCCCGAACAGATTAAGCATATTCTAAGCCATGCAAAAGATGCGCTTTCGGATGATGGCCGCGTATTCATCCTCGAAACATTTTGGGACTTGCAAGACAGCATGACCGCGACTTATTGTCTACACGCAACATCGCTGTATTTTACATCGATGGCCAACGGAAACAGCAAGATGTACGATAGCAAACGCATGGCGCAATACGTTGAAGAAGCAGGTTTAGAAGTAGAGAAAACCGTTGAAACGGTTGGTTATTATCACTCACTAATGATTTGCAAAAAGAAATCGTAGAGGTTTGCTGCGGCAAACTCCCACAAAATCAATTTTAAATGGGTTGGAAAGACATATTTAGTGGAGGCGGAAGCTCCAA
>JBDNJH010000103.1:0-5173 GCA_041687875.1 Flavobacteriales bacterium
AGGAGTTAGGAGTTAGGAGGGAGAAGCTAGAAGTGTGAAGTATGAATAGAAAAATAATTATCGGATCGAGAGGAAGCGATCTTGCCTTGTGGCAAGCACATCATGTGGAGGCACAATTGATTGCTCTTGGACAAGAAGTAGAGATTAAAATCATTAAAACTCAAGGCGATATTATTCAGCATCTGAGTTTTGATAAGATGGAAGGCAAAGGGTTTTTCACCAAAGAATTGGAGGAGAAACTGCTTTCTGGTGAAATTGATCTGGCGGTTCATTCGCACAAAGATCTGCCGACTGAACATCCAGAAGGCTTGGTAATTGCTGCCGTTTCTGAACGTGAAGACCCACGCGATCTTTTATTGATTCGTAAGGAAAAAGTTGATGTAACTAAGAAGTTTGAATTGCGCGAAAATGCAGTTATCGGAACGTCTTCTGCAAGAAGAAAATCTCAACTATTGCATCATCGAGCTGATGTTGAAATTAACGACCTGCGAGGAAACGTTCCTACTCGAATCGACAAACTTCGCGAAGGAAACTATGACGGCATTATGCTGGCAGCAGCAGGTGTGGAGCGATTGAAACTCGACCTTTCAGAATTCCGAGTGCTGAAATTAGACCCGAACGAATTCATCCCAGCTCCTGCACAAGGCGTTTTAGGATTGCAGATTCGCGAATCGGATACGGAATTAGCTAAGGTTGTAGCGCAATTGAATGATAGAAACGTAGCACGAAGAATTGGTGTTGAGCGCAGGATTCTGAACCTATTTGAAGGTGGTTGCCAAATGCCACTCGGTGCATATTGTGTTGAGATTGATGGTAAACTCACCGTGAAGGCCTGTGTGGCAGATGCTTGGGACTCTCCTGTTCGAATTTCGGAAAGGACTGGAACTGAAGTTGAAGCTTTGGCACAGGAAGTTGTAGCTGCATTAAGAAGTTGAAACAATCCATTTTCATATCAAGAAATCTACCAGCGACCAGCTCGCTTCTTGATTTTTTGAATGAAAATAACTGGGAGGTTCATCATCAATCGTTAATCAAAATAGAACCGATTCCTTTCAAAATTGAAAGGGAGTTTGATTGGGTTTTTATTGCAAGTTCTAATGGAGCCAAACTGCTTCTCAAATCCTATTCTCCACCAGACAATACACGAATTGGTGTGGTTGGAGAAGCTACCGCCAATGCCGTAAAATCCTTCGGGATATTCCCCGATTTCATTGGAAAAACGGGTAATATGAATGAGTTGGGAGATAGTTTGGCGCGCACCATCGGCAAGAGTTCCGTGCTTTTTGCTGGAGCGGCAGGAGGCTCAGGACGGATTCGGTCGGCAGTTCCTGCTGCTCAACGAACCTTCATTCCTATTTACAGAACAGTGATGGTCGAAAATCCCTCCATTCCAGACACGGATGTTGTCTTTTTGACCAGCCCATCGAACGCGGCATCGTACTTAAAAAACGGTTCTCTAAAAGGAAAAACAGTTGTCGCCATCGGAACTACCACGGCAGATTTCCTCCTCTCTAAGGGAATCAAAAAAGTATTGATTCCTGCATGTCCAAGTGAAGAAGACGTGATTACGCTACTTCGCGGTCTTTGATGCTTCTTGATCGTTTTTCTGGACAACTCCACCAGAAACGATGAACTTCATTGCCTCGGAAGATGAGATGTCGAGCAATTCCACATCCGTTTTTCGCACGGCCATCTGGTTTCCCATTACGCCATAGGAGAACGGGAAATAGACCGAGATGAACTCCTCGCTCAATTTAAAATCGGTCATATCATGACGCGTGATGAAACCAAATTTGTATTGTTCAGGGTTGCGTTGCACGCACACTTTTACGGGCCTTCCCATCCTGTCTTCCTTCCCAAAAAAGACGGTGATCAAATCTTTGACAGCAAAGTAGATCACCTTGACCAACGGGGCACGGTTCATTAGTCCATCAAACCACGTTTCGGCAGAGCGCGAGACCAAGTGCGCAATGAGATACCCGAGCAGTGCAAGCCAGAAAAAGGTGAATACTAGTCCGAAACCCGGAACATTATACGGCAGCACCCCTTTAAAAACAGGTTCAAAAATAGCGTCAAGCATGTTGACGAACCACAGGATGACAAAGAGGGTAACGCCAATGGGTGTTATAAACAAAAGGCCCTGCAAGAAATAACCTGCTGTTTTTCGGAAGAATTCTTTCATGATAGTTGGTTCAGTTCGGCCTTAAGTTGTTTGGGAAGTGAAGCTGCAATCAAACTGTATGAATCAACAATCCAATTTTTGGCTTGGTCGTCCAAGAATGAACCATCCATCACAATCGTGTTCCAATGCTGCTTGTTCATGTGATAACCGGGAATCACCCCGGAAAATTCTTCACGCAGTTCAATTGCCTTTTCGGGGTTGCACTTTACATTGAACTGCAGCGGGTGGCTATCCAACCCGCAAAGACAGAATATCTTTCCCATCACCTTAAATACCATGATTTCGACCCCGAACGGAAAGCCTTCTTCTACTCTTTTTAGGCTGAGGCAAAACTCCCTAAGTTCTTCAACATTCATGTGGCAAAGTTCTCAAATTCGATTGGCTTTTAACGGAAATAGCAATGGCCGGCTTGGCGCGGCATCGTTTTCAAAAGGAGCAACTTGCAGGTTCAACAGATATAATCCATCTACAACCGAAGCGGGAATAAAAGCCAATTCGGTGATGGTGCAGTCCATTCGTGGTGCTTCGGGATAATTCCAAAATGCTTTGTGTCCTAGTAGTTTCCCTCCATCCTCTTCCCTATCCACACTCGGTACATCAAGAATGAGATGCTTGCATCCATACTCTACTAATTTCTTGATGGCCTCCACATCAAAATAAGGAGGATTTGAACCCGAATAATTTAGATTCCGCTTAGCTTCGGTATTTGGTAATGTTCGGATAATGACCGCATCTGTTCCATCCAAAACTGGCAATTGTCCAGCCTTAATAACCAAGTCTCTATTTTGAATAGTAACCGGCTCGATGGAAATCAACTGAGCCACACAATGAAACTGTTTGAAGTGTTGGTTCACGCTATGAATCTCGCTGCTGATATGTCCTAAACATTCCGTGTGCGTTCCATTTCCATGCGGATTGAATGCGATATTCCTGTAATTGACCGAAGCGCCTTGAGCCACTTCTCCAATCCAATCGCCCATTTGAAACGGTTCCATCTTTACTGGATGGGCGTGGTAGGCATTCAATTTCGATTCGGTTGAAACGGGAATGGAAAGGTCAATCCCTAGATTCAGGTCAGCCTCAAATAGTTTACCGTTGTGAGTTACCGAAACTTTCATTCAATGAAATTCTAATCGCATCCAATCAATTGTAAATCGTTTCAAATTTACCGACAGCCTAACTTCAAAAAAGAACCCCGTTCATATTTTATGAACGGGGTTCTTCAACTGCCAAAAGCAGTTTCTATTTGACTAAAATCAGTCTTTCTTGAATCATTTCCGCATCATCAAGAAGTACTCTGAGCATATAAACTCCATCGGCCTGATTAGAAAGGTCTATCACCTGAACTCCGTTTGATGAATTCAATCGCATGGTTTCGGTAACTCGATTACCCAGCATATCGAACACTGCTAATTCCATTTTCGCATCATGCCCCAGTTCATATTTTACAGTAAACTGTCCGTTTGAAGGGTTCGGATAGATGTTCAACGATAGGCCATATTCTTCGATTCCTACAAGACAAGGAGCATTCGGATTGAATGTAACCTCATTGATAGTGCTTTCCACCTCACAACCATTACCATCAACAATAACAACTCGGTAATTACCGCTTACGGTTGGACAATGGATATAACTGGTGCCACCAGGAATCGGACTACCATTCAAATACCATTGGTATGATTGAGCGGTATCGTTGGATGATGTCAAAAGTCCGTTTGGACCTACAACCACTTGCGGTGCAACCTCATTGTAGAACACCACTTGAGCGGTGTCAGTATTGCTCACACAACCTGTTCCATTCGTAACGCTAACCCAATAACTTGCTGCATTGGATACGTTAATGGTGGATACTGTTGCTCCGGTACTCCAGTTGTAAGCCGCGTAGCCTGAAGGAACACTCAACTGAACAGATTCTCCTTCACAAACTTCGACCACACCGTTAGGCGTAACTTGAATTTGGAAGGGTTGACCACCACCGATAGTCACGTTTCCAGTTGCAGGACATCCGTTGGCATCTGTTACAATGACCGCATAGTTTCCTGCTGCCAATGCCAGTGGATTGAATCCACCCCAATCTTGTGAGTAAGGAGGGGTTCCACCCGTAACAGCAACAATGGCCGAACCGCTGTTGCCAGTATTACATGTTGCACTTGTTCCCTGAACCGTAACCTGCATTCCAACTGGCGTGACGAAGAATGTACAAGTGGCTGTGTTGCCGCTTTCATCTTCCACAATGATTGTAGCGTTAAGCTGCGTTGTAATGGCCGCGCCTGCAACTGGTGATTGTGTCAATGTTACCGCTCCACAGGCATCGGATGCTGCTGCGATTAAAGTATAGTTCGGCAACACGAACTGACAGCTTGAGTTCAAACCTAGCGTTTGAGCTGGCGGACAAGTCACAACTGGGTTGACGTTATCAACCGCAGTCAAATTGAATTGGCATTCGGTAGTATTTCCCGCATCATCAGTAACGACAATAGTAGCCAACCCAGAACCTATACCGTTATAGGAGGTTCCTCCTGCTGGGTATTGTGTCAATTGAAGTGTAGCATCACAGTTATCATTCGCCAATATTAGCGAACGGTAATCTGAAACCACCAATTGGCAATTTGCGCCAACAATCAATGTTTGGTCAGGAGCACAAGCCGTGATTACTGGATTCGTTTGATCCGTAGGCTGAATTGCAAATGAGCACTGCGCATCGTTTCCGTTAGCATCTTCAACCGTAATAGTGACCACTGTATTTGCAACTATGATTGAACCTACTGGAGGAAACTGTGATGTTGTAGGATTTGAACTACAATTGTCATCAATCGTTGCTTGCGTAGCATAATCTAAAAGTTGATACTGACAGTTTGGACCAAAAGCAACGGTCTGGTTCTGCGGACAGACAATCGTAGGTGCCGCGTTATCAGAAGGGATTACATTGAACGAGCATGACGCGGAATTTCCTCCCTGGTCCACTACTGTGAACACTACTTGGGCCGTACC
>JBDNJH010000104.1:0-5768 GCA_041687875.1 Flavobacteriales bacterium
TAGTGGTTTCGCGCACTTGCTGCGTTTGTCCGTAAAATGGTGCCACATTTCGCATGTAAGAGTTCACCGAACCTGGCATGGTATCAATTAGAAATGTTCCCCACCCCATGTAGGCATTGGAGAATTCTGCTCCAGGAATCAATTCCGTTGGAATATCTGCATAATTTATACCATCATTATTGAGTTGATTTACCCAACCATCAACGATTGAGCTATTAGTACTTACGCCAACAATGGAAGTCCTACGTTGAAAATTAGCAGTTCGATTATATGAAATGCCTAGCTGAAACGATTTCCATGCCCATTGTTTATCCTCGCCTCTTTTTCGCCTGAAGCGCGCTACAAAACCAGCATTGCTGATGTTGGCATTCATCTTTGAATCCGAAGACAAATTACCCAAATAGGTTGCATCCGTTGCAGCAGATAAAACACCCAACGAAACAGAACCTGTACTCAAAGTAAATACTCCGATACCCGCAGGGTTTACACTCATAGAGGCCATATCGCCACCTAGTGCCCCGAACGCTCCGCCCATAGCTGAATAGCGAGCCGTACCAACTACATCGTATTGAGAATACCGCAGCGCATCCAATTGACCTTGCGCTAGAACAGAGCTGGCCATTAAGACAAGAACTACGGTAGTTGCAATAAGTTGATTTAGCTTAAACATATTCATTCAATTTAAGGACGTCCACCTCTCGAAGGTGAACTAGAGCCTCTACTTGGAGTGCCTGAGCCTGAAGACCTTGAAGGCGAACCAAAACTTCCACCTGACGAGCCTCTACTTGGGCTTGAAGATGGGCTTACGCTTCTTGAAGGCTGCGTGCTTCGAGAAGGAGTCGCATTTCTCGATGGCTGCTGGTAGTTTCTGGATGGCGTTGCATTCCTAGAAGGTTGCGAAAATTCCCTCGAAGGTGTGGCATTACGTGATGGTTGTTGATAACGCTGGTCATTTGACGGTCTGGAAAGCTGATTTCCGTTTTGCGGATTACTACCAGAACGTGATGGCTGCTGTCTATAAACATTCGAATTATTTCGGTTGTAGCCACTGTTCGTGTTAGGCTGTGTGCGCTGCAAATCTCGGTACATGTTTCCACGTTGTTCCGCAGAAGTCCGGTTAGGTTGAGTGGTTGAAGTTTCTCGCTCTACGGTATTTGGTCGTGGAATTGTACCCGAATTGGTTCGTGGCTGCGTAGTTGTAGCACGGTACCTGCTTCTATCTACACTTGGGATAGATTCCCGCTGCGGGATTGTTGCACGTTCGGATGTTGAACGCTCTGATTCTACACGCTGATACGGGTTATTGCGTGTTGCAGGCTCTTGCGAATTCACCCGTTCTCTACCTATTTCGGATTTAAGCGCATCATTTGAAAGACCTCTATTGACGTTCGTTTCATTTCCTCTCAGGGCATCAGATTGAGAAATTCCTGAACGCATGTTATTCATTTCCACATTAGCCCTTACAGGTCGTGCATCGGCAGTTTGAAGCACATTTCCTTTGTTGGCATGATCCACTTTACCCGCGTTGGCTGCATCATTGTAAACGGAGCCAAAAGTCGTATTCCTAGACCCTGTACCAATTGTGTTTCCAGCACTTCCAGTAGAACCTCGGTGTCCATTATATATTCCGCTGTTAGAATCAAACGTGTTGTAGTAGCCACCACCATAGCACACCGGCATTCCAAATCCACCATTCCAGCCCATGCCATTGTTCCAACCGTTATTCCAACCGAAACCTCCACCCCAGCCATTGTTCCAACCGTTATTCCAACCAAAACCTCCACCCCAGCCGTTGTTCCAACCGTTATTCCAACCAAAACCTCCACCCCAGCCGTTGTTCCAACCATTGTTCCAGCCAAAACCTCCTCCACCCCATCCATTGTTCCAACCCCAACCATAATTTGGCCAACCTCCAGCGTAAATACTTGTACCCCAAAAGAATGGATCGTTGTTGTAGAAGTACATATTGGTATTCCAAGGGTCGTAGTATCCCCAAGCACTATTATTTCTATGAAATCTTCTTATCCTAGAAGAATAAGCATAGTCGTTATCATCTTCGTAATAACTGTCAGCAACGTTGTTTCCGTTCTCATCCACATATCTTTCTGAATACGATTGTTGCGAACCATTCGCTGGCGTGTAGCCTTCTTCCGGATAATAATCATCAACCGTTGAATAACCATCCAAGGGAGATTCTGTCTTGTCCAATAATTCTTCATCATCAACCTTTGGTGCTTGATAGATGTCTCCGTAGATACCGTCATAATCTTGTGCAGATACTCCAAAGGAGATTGCTGAGAAGAACACGGAGAAGAAAAGTAACTTGAATGTTGCGGATTTCATGGCTCTTACACTTTTAGAATCGTTCATTTTAAAACAGTCAGCGTGGCTTAATGTTTAATTTTGGCCGTTTGCAAACATTTACCAATCATACAAACATCATACCATAATGGCGAAGGATTTCACATCGCGTGAGGAGGATTATTCAAAATGGTATAACGAACTTGTTACGAAGGCTGACTTGGCCGAAAATTCGGCTGTGCGCGGTTGCATGGTTATCAAACCTTACGGATATTCTATTTGGGAAAGTATGCAAGCCGAGCTTGACAAGAAATTTAAAGCTACGGGACATAGCAACGCTTATTTCCCACTTTTCATTCCGAAGAGTTTTTTCGCCAAAGAAGCCAGCCATGTTGAGGGTTTTGCCAAAGAGTGTGCCGTAGTCACGCATTATCGATTAAAAAGTACGCCCGATGGCGGAATTGAGGTGGACGAAACTGCCAAACTAGAAGAAGAGCTGATCGTTCGTCCAACCTCGGAAACCATCATTTGGAACACATATCGAAACTGGATTCAGAGCTACCGCGATCTACCTATCCTTGTCAACCAATGGGCGAATGTTGTCCGTTGGGAAATGCGTACTCGCTTATTCTTGAGAACTGCCGAATTCCTCTGGCAAGAAGGTCACACGGCTCATGCTACACAGCAAGAGGCAATTGCCGAAGCAGAACAAATGATGAATGTGTATGCTGATTTCGCAGAGAATTTCATGGCGATGCCTGTATGGAAAGGCACAAAATCCGCCAATGAGCGATTTGCTGGCGCGATTGAAACCTACTGCATTGAAGCATTGATGCAGGACGGAAAAGCCTTGCAGGCTGGAACTTCGCACTTTCTCGGACAGAATTTTGCCAAGGCGTTTGATGTAAAATTCACAGGACAAGACGGAAAACAGGATTATGTATGGGCAACCTCTTGGGGTGTTTCAACACGATTGATGGGCGCCCTCATTATGACTCATTCTGATGATAATGGACTTGTGCTTCCTCCTAACCTTGCGCCATTTAAAGTGGTAATCGTGCCTATTTATAGGAAAGACGAGGAATACAAATTGGTATGCGACAGAGCGCGAGAAATAAAAGCTCAGCTTGAGGCAAAAGGCATTTCTGTAAAGCTAGACGACCGCGACACGCACAAACCGGGCTGGAAGTTTGCTGAATATGAGTTCAAAGGCGTTCCTGTTCGGATTGGTATTGGACCACGCGACATTGAAAACGGAACATTAGAAGTTGCTAGAAGAGACACACTTACCAAAGAATCAGTTTCTGCTGAAGGAATTGCTGAGCACGTGGAGTCACTTCTTGCCGAAATTCAAACGAATCTTTTCCAAAAAGCGTTGAAACATCGAGAAGAAAACACGACTTCGGTCTCTTCTTGGGCAGAATTCAAAGAAGTTTTGGACAAAAAAGGCGGTTTTATTTTAGCTCACTGGGATGGTTCTTCCGAAACAGAGCAGAAAATAAAAGAAGAAACCAAGGCCACCATCCGACTCATTCCACTAGAAGACAAGTACAAAACTGAAGGTAAATGTGTCTTTAGCGGAAACCCGTCCAATCAAATTGTAGTGTTTGCAAAGTCATACTGATTGTTCTTCGTAGAAAATTTACTGTGAGGGATTTTATGTAAAAGAGAAATTTTTACATTTGCGCTCCGTTAAATAAAGCGGCCCGTTCGTCTAGGGGTTAGGACGCATGGTTTTCATCCATGTAACAGGGGTTCGAATCCCCTACGGGCTACAAAGAAGGCTTTCCGAACGGAGAGCCTTTTTTATTGGTATTAAATGAAACTTTTGGGATTAAAACTGTTGAATTCATTGAGTTCATTTGCAACCCTAAAATCGTGAGGAAAATGGCAGAATCAATATCAATTAGTAATGGAGTTTTGAATGTACCCAACAATCCAACTATTCCATTTATAGAGGGAGATGGAATTGGAGTAGACATTTGGACGCCAGCGCGAAAAGTTTTCGATACAGCTGTAAAAACAGTCTACGGAGATTCAAAAAAAGTGGAGTGGCTGGAGATTTTTGCTGGAGAGAAGGCCTATCACGAAAAAGGCGAATGGCTTCCTGAAGAATCGTTGGAAGCTATAAAAAAACACTTGGTAGCTATTAAAGGGCCGCTTACCACGCCAATAGGTGGCGGAATCCGGTCATTGAATGTTCAATTGCGCCAGACACTCGATTTGTACGTCTGTTTGCGCCCTGTACGCTGGTTCAAGGGAGTTCCATCACCATTGATTCATCCAGAATACACCGACATGGTGATTTTTCGAGAAAACACGGAAGATATTTACGCAGGCATCGAATTTCAG
This sequence comes from Flavobacteriales bacterium, assembly GCA_041687875.1. Lineage (GTDB taxonomy): Bacteria > Bacteroidota > Bacteroidia > UBA10329 > UBA10329 > UBA10329. The sequence continues at coordinate 4,654 of JBDNJH010000104.1, forward strand.
GCTGGAACTCCAGAATGCAAAAGACTGGTAAATATCCTTCAAGACGATTTTGGTGCAAGAGGAATCCGATTTCCGGAAACAACTTCTATCGGAATCAAACCTGTTTCAAAAGACGGAACAGAACGATTGGTTAGAGCATCCATCGAATATGCCATTGAACACAAAAAACCTTCCGTAACCATCGTTCATAAGGGCAATATTATGAAGTTTACAGAAGGTAGTTTCAAGAAATGGGGCTATGATTTGGCCGAGAGAGAATTTGCCAATCAGGTTTTTACCTGGGAGATGTATGACAGCATCTTGGCCACCGATGGCGTTGATGCTGCTAACCAAGCTCAGGAAGATGCGTTAGCAGCAGGAAAAGTGCTGATTAAGGATTGTATCGCTGATGCTTTCCTTCAAGAGATTCTCCTTTACCCGAAGCAACATTCGGTAGTAGCAACGCTCAATTTAAACGGAGACTACATTTCTGATGCCTTGGCAGCTTGCGTTGGCGGTATAGGCATTGCCCCAGGAGCAAACATCAACTATGCTACAGGCTATTCGGTTTTTGAGGCCACGCACGGCACTGCGCCAAAATTGGCTGGTAAGGACATGGTCAATCCAAGTTCTATTATCCTATCTGGTGCCATGATGTTTGAATACATGGGCTGGACAGAAGTTGCCAAACTCATTGAGAATTCGGTCGAAAGTGCCATCGCAAGTAAACGTGTGACCTTCGACTTTCATCGATTAATGGAAAACGCGGAATTGCTTTCAACCTCTGAATTCGGAGATGAAATCATTGCTCACATGAACTGATTGCTGAAAGCGTAATTTCAATATTCAATGAACATGGTTTTTATTAAAACTTATCTGTTGTAACTTGAAACAATTTATTTACATTTGCACCCCTAAAATTTGACTACGAGAAGCAATGGCTAATCACAAATCGACACTTAAAAGAATCCGTTCAAGCGAAACAAAACGTTTGAGAAACAAATACATCCACAAAACCACACGTAATGCCATTAAGGAATTGCGTGCTACGGAAGACGAGGCGGTTGCTACTGAATTATTTCCGAAAGTGGCTGCTCTGGTGGATAAATTGGCCAAAAACAACATTATACACAAGA
>JBDNJH010000105.1:0-3637 GCA_041687875.1 Flavobacteriales bacterium
CTCTACGGGTTTATCTACACGGTATCAATACTCATTATGGGTGTTCGGGCCATTCTCAAGTACCGTCACAATAATTATCAGATCATCAGAACCTGTTCGGTCATGTTCTTTCAGCTGGGCTTTGCCTTTCTGCTTCCTCTGTTTATGAAGGCCATGAGCCAGCCTGAGTTTTATTTTAGCTATGTATGGCCGCTGGATTATGATATGCTTTGGCCCGATTCGGTAGATGGATTGATGAATGCTGGAACACTTGCGCTCTGGCTGCTCATTGGCTCAGCATTCATCACATTTATCGCCACGCCAATTCTTACCTATTTCTTCGGAAAACGTTGGTACTGCAGTTGGGTCTGTGGCTGTGGTGGCTTGGCAAATACCGCTGGCGACCCTTTCCGCCACTTATCAGATAAGAGTCTGACAGCTTGGAAAATTGAGCGATGGACCATTTATCCAGTGCTCTTGTTCATCGTGGCACTAACCATTTTGCTTTGGGTCAATTCTGCTTTGGAAGGCGATATTTTTGGTGGCTTCTCCCATCAACTTACCAAAGGGTATGGATTCTTTATCGGGCAGCTATTTGCTGGAGTGATAGGAGTTGGATTCTATCCACTTTTAGGTACACGTGTCTGGTGTCGTTTCGGTTGTCCGATGGCGGCATATCTCGGAATTCTTCAGAAATATTTCTCCCGCTTTCGAATCACTACAAACGGTGGACAATGCATCAGTTGTGGCAATTGCAGTACTTACTGTGAAATGGGAATTGATGTGCAGGCTTACGCCCAACGAGGCGAGAATATCGTTCGCGCTTCTTGTGTAGGTTGCGGCATCTGCTCAACGGTTTGTCCACGTGGTGTACTCAACCTAGAGAACGGTTCAACGCATACCGATCGTGAGAATGATAATCCCATCACTTTTGGGAATGATGGAGTTGGCCTGAAGTTTTAGTTTTTTTTATCATCAAGTTCCAAATTTGGTGGCTTCAATTTATTACGTCTATATTGATGGCTTAACCAATAAAACCATTCTTATGAAAAGAATTTATTTCCCCCTTTTCGCGGCCGCGTTATTCATCGGTTGCCAACCACCTGTAGATAATTCTGCAGATGAAGCGTTTGTAAAAAATTCTGAAACTGTGCGTATAGAAATTGCTAGCTGGAAGAGCGAAAGCATGGATTACGATGCACTGTATGCGGCTAATGCTGTTGTTTTGGAAACAGCTTTTGAAGCTGGCGATTCGCTTACCTTGTCTGAGATAAAAGAAAACAATGCCCGCATGTGGGAGATGTTTGATTTTGAAATGATAACTGACCCACTAGTATTATTACCAGGAGTTAACACTGATACTAAGAAGGCAGATGGTTCTGTTCGGTACTACGGAGTTTGGAAAGTTACACTGCCAGCTACCGATTCTACTGAAGCGCGTTCGGGCGAACTCAAATTTTATGAATCTTACGATTTCAACGCGGAAGGCAAAATCATCTATCAACAAGGATATGGCGATTTTGGAGGTTTGTTCGAGTATCTGATGGAAGATGAGGATGAGGATGAAGACGAAAAGACGGAGTTGGAATAATCGCTGAATCCCTTTCAAATAACATTTAAAAACCTCCAACTTGGAGGTTTTTTTTGGTCATAATTCAGTTAAAACACTACTGATTCTATGAGATTAATTGCCTTTTGAACACCGCGCTCCTGTTCCATCATTTTTCGTATTTCTGCTGCTTTGCTTGCAGCGATAGATGAATGTATGATGGTATCAATTTCTTGAGATAACCGATTCGGAGTTAGTTCTTTGCGGTTTAAAACATCTCCTGCTACACCAATATTATTCAGTTGCATTGCCCAATATGTTTGGTCAAATCCATGAGCGACTACCACTGATGGTTTGCCTGCAAGCAAAGCCGCTTGTGTTGTTCCAGCTCCACCATGATGCACTATCAACGAACAATGAGGAAAAATCTCTGAATGAGGCGCACTCTCAATACAGCAGATGTTCGAATCGTTCGGTTTTGTCAGGTTGCTCCAGTCGGATTGTATGATTGCTCGTTTACCAGAAAGTCTTGCGGCATCGATAAGAAGTTGGGTTGATGCTTCAATGTTGAACTGCATGCACGAACCAAACGTCATATAAACAGGTGGTTCGCCTGCATCTAGGAAGCCTTTCAGATTATCAGGCATTTCCCAATCGGAATTGGTAGTGTCCAAATTCAGAAAACCGGTCATTTGGATGTTGTCCGCCCAATCTTCTGGTCTTGAAACCAGAGCTTCGCTTGCGGCAACAATCGTCAAAATATCCGATGTAAAAAGTTCCTTTTGAAGACTTTTGATAGGAAGAAGCCCTTCTTTCTCTCTGATCTGTTTGGCGGCTTTGAACCAACTTTTTGTAGCCACTCTTCCTCCAATATCCCACAGAAGTGAGTTGATGAAGGAGCCTAATTGAATCCCAATTGGTGAAACGTATTGCGAACGAACCACAAGTGGAGTGAGCACCAACGAAATACGTGGACAGTTGAATTTCTGACTAGCCGTAAGAAGCGTGTGGCAGACCGCGTGACCGATTACCAACTCATTTTCCTGACACAATTGTTTGGAAGCCGAATACATTTCATCGCTCAACGGGTCGAAATACAATTCCAAAAGTTTCGAATATTCTCTGAATGAACCAGGCTTCGCAGCTATGGCATAAGGGTTTGTGTTCAACGTAATCTGACCATCTCCGTTTGCCTGAATAAGTCGAATTCCTTCGATTGTCTTAAGCTGAGAATAATCCTTTCCGTCAATGCTTGTGTAAGCCAAAGTGACTTCATGTCCAGCATCTTTTAGTCCAATGGCCAAAGCCAAAAACGGAAAGAAATCCCCATCGGTTCCCCACGTTTGAAGCCCGATTCTCATCTCTTGAAGAATTCATACAGGCTAATGTTCAAGCCAATTAACAGAAATCCATAAATGGCATCTTCAATCGGAATGGTCAGTAATCTGATTCCAAGGTTTTCTGCATTGTTGTACCAAACAACAGGTTCTTCCAGTCCAGTTCCTGTCAATATTCCATTCACGATAAAAAACGGAATAAGGATAACGAGGAACGTGAAAACCAATCGGCTCCAGTAGGGCTTTTTCAATAGAACTAAATGGAGTAAAAGGAACAGGAATGTAAAAACGGAAGTCCAAAAAGTATAGGCCAGTTCATTGTATTTGAATGCCAAAGCCACAAGCACGTACGCCAAAATGGTTGCTCCGAATCGCGCGTATTTCCCAAGCACGTCCTTCTTCACGAAGTGGTTCAAAACCTCGTATGTGAACACACAACAATAAGGGATGCAGAAGAAGAACAGAACTTCTTCAAGCGGAAGGTTGAAGAGTTTTATTCCCGTTATGTACTTCTCATTAAAGCCCCAAACACCTTGTGTTGTGAAGATGTTGTCCCATATTAAAAAGAAAATGGCCGTAATGATCAGGGCAGGAAAGAGGGCTTTCCATCTTTTATAGAACTTCAATCTGTTCTCAAACGAACAGCCAAAAGGAATGGCAACCGAAACCAGATTTACAAGGAGGTAGGTGAACTTCACTTCGGTCAATTAAAAATGAAAAACGAAAAACGAAAAATGTGGTGATGGAATTTCATCTCTGTGTCCTCTGTGCC
>JBDNJH010000106.1:0-7609 GCA_041687875.1 Flavobacteriales bacterium
CGCTGACGACCAAACACGGCATCGCGCTGTCGGTAGTTAATCTTGCCTTCACCAATCTTCATTTCCTCCATTTTGGCAATGGCGGCTTTAATCGCATCCTTCACGTTCATTCCGTTAAGGAAATCGGAATTGATGAGAGTTCCGTCTTTACCATCGTAAACGGCCCCTCCCTGACCCTCCCCTGATGGGAGGGAATTCGCAGGTTTTTCGATAACGGGAATGATGGGGATGTTGAAGTGTTTTGCAAAATCATAATCGCGCTGGTCGCCACTGGGAACGGCCATAACCGCACCTGTTCCGTAACCAGCCACCACGTAATCACCAATCCAAATGGGGATTGGCGCTCCAGTAAATGGATGCTCAGCATACGCACCCGTGAAAGCGCCTGAAACGGTTTTTACATCCGCCATTCGTTCTCTCTCCGAACGGGTTTTAGCTTTCGCGATATAGGCTTCAATAGCTGCTTTCTGTTCGGCTGTTGTAATCTTGGCAACCAGTTCATGTTCTGGTGCAAGGGTCATAAATGAAACTCCAAAAATGGTATCGGGTCGAGTGGTGAACACCTCAATGACCTCTCCCTGACCCTCCCCTAAGGGAAGGGAATTCGAGACATCCGAACGAGCAGTCAATGCACTGGTAATTTGATTCAGCACACGGTCTGTATCTCCTAAAACCTCTTCGTTTTTAAAACGAATTACCTCATACCCCAACTCTTCTAACCGAGCAGTACGCATTGCGTCATCGTCATCGTCTTGGGTATAGTCATGAATTTTACCGTCAACTTCTACAATCAACTTTTTCTTGAGACAAACAAAGTCGGGAATGTATTTGTCTACGATGTGCTGTCGTCTGAAATGAAAACCCGTTTTATCGCCTTTCAACAATTGCCACAAAGCATTTTCTGCCTGTGTCGGGTTATTCTTCATTTCTTGCACCTTATCCTTTAGAAGGCGATAAAGCATCGGGTCGGCAGTAACGTATCTGGGCGAGTCACCCCTTTCCTTTGGAGAGGGGCCGGGGGCGAGGCCGAACCTTACCATCGCACCCACAGATCTTCCAATCCAATTGCGTTGTTGTTCTTTCAAACTTTCGCTCCAATCAATGTCATCTAACCCGTCCAATAAACGCTGAGAATATGCTGAAATTCGCATGCTCCATTGTTTCATCAGCTTTCGCTCTACGGGATGTCCACCACGCTCAGAAACACCATCTTTCACCTCGTCATTGGCGAGAACGGTTCCGAGCTGCGGACACCAATTCACATACGCTTCGCTGAGATAAGCGATGCGATAATTGAGCAGAACGGTTTGCTGTTTCGCATCGTTCCAACTGTTCCATTCATTGGCAGAAAACGAGGGCGTTTCATCGCAATGCGCGTTTACATCTGCGTTTCCTTTGGTTTTGAATTCTTCAACTAGTTGAGAAATAGGAATTGCCTTATCAGCATTCTTGCAATAACACGCATCAAACAACTGAAGAAAGATCCATTGCGTCCACTTGTAATAGGATGGGTCGGATGTACGCACTTCGCGGTCCCAATCAAAACTGAAACCGATGTTATCCATCTGCCTACGGAAAGTGTTGATGTTGGCAACGGTGGTGATGGCAGGATGCGTTCCTGTTTGAATAGCGTACTGCTCGGCAGGCAATCCGAACGAATCGTAACCCATGGGATGCAGCACGTTGAAGCCTTTCAATCGCTTATAGCGAGCATAGATATCAGATGCGATATATCCGAGCGGATGCCCAACATGCAATCCGGCTCCCGAAGGATATGGGAACATATCCAACACGTAAAAGGGTGGCCGAGCCTCCCCCTGACCCCCTCCTGGGGAGGGGGAATCCGCAGTGACTAATTCTTTGGGGTCTTTTGCTCTAAAAGTTTTGTTCTGAGCCCAATACTGTTGCCACTTCTTTTCAATTCTCTCTGGATGATATTGCATGCTTCAATTTTAAGAGGCGCGAAGTTAGGGGTTGATGTATCAAACTTTTGCACGCAACATTTGATACTGCGTCCTTACGAATAAGCCGATGTTGGCAGGTAGCGTGCGTTAGGGATGGAAGCGGCATCCCCCGATTTTTTTATCGGGGATACAGCGCACAGCCCGACCCACGCTTTTGGGCGTGGGGAACGCCCAAGGTCAATTTACCATACTGAGTTTCATCATGTTAGATTGTCCGCGTTCGGTAATTGGCATACTGGCAATGTTGATGACGAGGTCGCCTTCTTTGACCATTCCTTCGCGTTTGAGGCGCAGTTTGAGGTCGGCTATGGTGTGGTCGGTGCTCACGTATTTGTTGTAGAAAAAACCTCTGACACCCCAAACGAGACTGAGCATGTTGAGGATGGAACGGTTGTCGGTAAACACGAAAATGTTGGCTTTTGGGCGGTAGCTGGCTATTTTGAAAGCGGTGTAACCGGAGTTGGTCATGGTTATGATTCCCTTGGCGTCTGACTGTTGGGCAAGCGTTACGGATGTCTGACAGATGGAGTCGGTGATGGTGCGGTCGATGCTGGATATCGGCTTCACTGAGCGGTGATAGATGTCGCCTTTGTTTTCGAGATGTCGGATGATGCTGTACATGGCTTTGACCACCAAAGCCGGGTGGTCGCCCACGCTGGTTTCGCCACTTAGCATGAGTGCATCGGCTCCATCGAGAACGGCATTGGCCACATCGTTGACCTCAGCACGGGTTGGCGCTGGATTGGTAATCATGCTTTCCATCATTTGCGTGGCAATGATGACGGGTTTTGATTCGTTAATGCACTTTTTTACGATTAATTTCTGAACAACGGGAACTTCCTGCATCGGAATTTCTACACCAAGATCGCCACGGGCAACCATTATGGCATCTGTTTCGCGAATGATGTTGTTGAGGTCTTTGACGGCTTCTGGCTTCTCTATTTTAGCAACCACTTTGCTCTTTCCCCCTTGCTTTTTGATGAGGTTTTTGAGTTCGATTACATCTTCGGCTCGTCTTACAAACGAAAGCCCAATCCATTCCACTTCATGTTTTACTGCAAATTCAAGGTCGGCCAAGTCTTTTTCGGTAAGACAGGGCATGGAGATTTTTGTGTTCGGCAGGTTTACGCCTTTCCGTGATTCCATCAAACCACCGTGTTCTACAGTAGCGGTTACCTCTGTTTTACGGTCGGTTCCGGTTACCTGTAGAACCAATTTTCCATCATTAATAAGAATAGTGTCGCCTTCGGTAACGTCTTTTGGGAATTCTGGATAACTGAGGTAAACTTTCTTCTCATCTCCCACGCATTTTTTGGTGGTGATGGTGAGCTGATGTCCACTTTTGATCAGTACACCGCCATCTTTCACTTCTCCCAAACGAATTTTTGGTCCTTGAAGGTCGGCTAGCAGTCCAATGTGAAGCCCCAGTTCGTCACTGAGCTCGCGAACATTCTTGATGATTTCAAAAACCTGCTCATGGCCGCCATGTGAAAAGTTGAGCCGAGCGATGTTCATTCCACTTTCAATCAGACTTCGCAACATTTCTTTTGAAGATGAAGCTGGGCCGATTGTGGCGATGATTTTTGTTTTGTTGAAAGTCATTAGTGCATTAGGTTTAAGTATGATGAAGACGAATTGGGGTCAACACGTTTTGCTGCATTTATCAGCGGAATCAAATTCAATTGGTCTTCAATATCGTTCAATTCTGCCTCGGTAAACTGGCCATAAGCCATAAAGAAGAAATCCACTTTCGGATGATTGGTAATGAGCAATTCTGACTGCTCAGTTGCAAAAAGGTCTCCTTCACGAGTAATCAATTCCTTTACCAATGGTTGATTACTTATGAGAAAGTACTCCTTGTGCGTGATGTCATCAGAATAAGTGAACTGCGAATAAGTAGGAAGATGAGGCTTTTCCTCTTCTTCAAGAAAATCCTTCATCCTTACAAAGCTCGAATGAAAATGTTCATTCAACGCAAAACACAATCTGTAATCTTTCTGGTGACAATAAACATGGAACAGCTCAAAGTCCGGTTCTGTTGGTAGCCAGTCTAATGCGTTCAGTTTCATGTGTGTTCACCAAAGGTATTATTTCACTTGTTGGGTTAATTGTCTAGGGTTATCTGTTATTGGGTTATTTGTTAAGGGATATTTCGAGTGACATCCTCCCCAAAAACAAATAACCTCTAACCAGTTCAAACCGCTATCCCCAGCTTTTCGCAAGCTTCCTTAGCAGCAGCCTGCTCCGCGTGTTTTTTGGTGCGATCTGTTCCTGATCCGCTTGGGTTTCCATCAATTTTCACCTGAATGGTAAAGGACGGTCTGTGACCATCGGTGGTCTGGTTCACTACTTCAAATTCAAATTTATGCTTGTATTTCTGACACCATTCAATAAGGCGGCTCTTAAAGTTCGCGTCCTCTTTCAGGAGTTGCTCTAGATCAACGAAGTTGTCCATCATCCTGTCCAAAATGAACTTCTCCGCAGTTGGAAAACCACGGTCGAGGAAGATTGCCCCGACCAATGCCTCCAACGCATCTCCACCCAAGGAGGATCCCGTTCTATTGTTCTCGTTGTTCTTGGTCACCAGTTCAGGAAGACCCAGTTTGCGGGCCAGTCCGTTCAGGTTTTTTCTGCTAACGACCTTAGAGCGTGTCTCGGTAAGAAAGCCCTCATTCTCAAACGGAAAGCGTTGAAAAAGATATTTGGCCACAACTGCGCTGAGAACCGCGTCTCCCAAAAACTCCAACCGTTCGTTGCTGATAAGCGTTCCATCTGCCAGTTTTTCTCCCGCAGAGCGGTGAATGAGGGCCAAGCGGTAAACAGAAATGTTGCGTGGCGTAAACCCCAACAAGTTTCGCATTGCTTGAGTCAGTTCCTTGTCCTTACTGAAAAAGCTGCGAAGCGAATGGAGCAATGGAAAACGATTTACTGAACGAACTTTTTGACAATCACCGATGCGTTGTGCCCCCCGAAACCAAAGGTGTTGCTGAGAGCAGCATTCACGGTTCGTTTTTGCGCCTTATTGAACGTGAAATTCAAATCAGGATGAAACTCAGGATCATCGGTAAAATGGTTGATTGTTGGAGGAACAATATCGTTTTTCACGGCCATAACGCACGCAATTGCCTCAATGGCACCGGCAGCGCCCAACAAGTGACCGGTCATCGATTTTGTAGAACTGATGTTTAATTTGAAAGCATCGTCTCCAAACACCTCACGTATTGCTTTTGATTCGGCAATGTCCCCCAATGGCGTGCTCGTTCCGTGAACGTTGATGTAGTCAATATCGCCTGGTTGCATTCCTGCATCACGCAGCACATTCCGCATCACGTTTATGGCACCCAATCCTTCTGGATGTGGAGCCGTTATGTGATGTGCATCCGCACTCATTCCGCCACCAACAATCTCAGCATAAATTTTTGCGCCTCGCGCCAAAGCGTGTTCCAGTTCTTCAACAATCAAACATCCCGAACCTTCTCCAAGCACAAAACCATCTCTGTCCAAATCAAAAGGGCGCGAAGCCGTTTCTGGCGAATCATTCCGTTGCGAAAGCGCTTTCATGGCGTTAAATCCGCCAACTCCAGCTTCGTTCACCGCAGCTTCCGAACCTCCCGAAACAATAATATCGGCATGGCCTAAGCGGATGTAATTGAAGGAATCAATCAACGAATTGGTAGAAGATGCACAGGCCGAAACCGTAGTGAAATTCGGCCCGCGAAGATTCCATTTCATAGAAATATGTCCGCCAGCAATGTCAGCAATCATCTTTGGAATGAAGAAAGGATTGAAACGTGGTGTTCCATCGCCAGCGGCAAACTCCGTGCATTCATCATAAAACGTTTTCAATCCACCAATTCCCGAACCCCAAATAACCCCGGCACGGTCCAGGTCGATTTTCTCCTCATCCAAACCAGAATCAGCCCAAGCCTCCGTGGCCGTTACCAGCGCATACTGCGCAAACGGATCCAGTTTTCTGACCTCTTTTCGGTCAAAATGGTCTTCAGGGTTAAAGTTCTTCACCTCGCAGGCAAACTGCGTTTTGAACTTCGAAGCATCAAAATGCGTGATGGGAGCGGCACCGCTTTTCCCGGCAATCAGATTTTCCCAATACTCATCCAGCGTATTGCCGATGGGTGTCAGGGCTCCAATGCCTGTTATTACTGCGCGTTTTAGCTCCATTTTTAACTTAAATACCCGCTTCCGAGTCCGCCTCAGGCGGAGTAGGAAGCGGGTATTTGTTTTTCCCTAGTTAAGGGGGAAGTTTACTTAGCGTTCTCTTCGATGTACTTGATCGCCTCGCCAACAGTACCGATGTTCTCAGCCTGATCGTCTGGAATAGCGATGTTGAATTCCTTCTCAAATTCCATGATAAGCTCAACCGTGTCCAAAGAATCCGCTCCCAGATCATTTGTGAAGCTAGCTTCTGGTGTCACTTCGTTCTCATCAACACCCAATTTATCAACGATAATAGCTTTTACTCTTGATGCAATATCAGACATGATTATCTGTGTTTGGTAGGTTTTTAATTCGCGACAAACTTAAACAAAATTCAATTCTACAAACCTTTGGTATGCGTGCCGAGCAATGGCCTTAGATTAACTACAGTTCAGTTCAATCGCTTTATTTGGGCGTTCCCCCGATGAAAAATCGGGGTCGGGCCGTCCGCTGTATCTTTTTTGCAAAAAAGCAAAAAAGGATGCCGCTGCCGTCCCTAACGCGGCTCGCTCTTCCAGCATCAGTGCTATTTCCTAGATTTGATCTTCCAAAAAACAAAAACACATGCCTTTAGATATAAAATTGATGGCCGAAATCTGCGAAGTAGCAGGTGCGCCAGGTTACGAAAAACGGATTCGCGACATCGTTATCCGCGAGGTCACGCCTTTGGTTGATGAAGTTTCGGTTGATAATCTCGGAAACGTAACCGCCATTAAAAAAGGTCGGGAACGCAAAAAAGTGATGATTGGTGCGCACATGGACGAGATCAGCTTTATGGTCACGCACATCGAGGAGGGCGGATTTTTGCGTTTTCATACACTCGGTGGTTTTGATCCAAAAACCCTGACAGCCCAACGCGTTATCGTTCACGGAAAAAAAGACCTCATGGGCGTAATGGGTTCAAAACCCATACATGTGATGACAACCGAGGAGCGCGCCAAACTTCCAAAAACCACTGATTACTTTATCGACATGGGAATGTCTAAGGAAGAAGTAGTGAAGTACATTTCTGTTGGAGATGTTATCACTCGCGAACGCAAACTCATCGAAATGGGGAATTGCGTCAACTGCAAAAGCATCGATAACCGCATCTCTGTTTTCATCCTTATTGAAGCATTAAGAACCTTGGGAGATGTGCCTTATGATGTTTATGGCGTGTTCACCGTTCAGGAAGAAATTGGCATCCGTGGTGCTCAAGTTTCTACCTTGCAACATCAACCCGATTTCGGTTTCGGATTGGATACAACCATTGCCTACGATGTTCCAGGAGCACAGGCTCATGAAAAGATTACCGAGCTAGGAAAAGGCACAGCCATCAAGATTATGGATGCATCAACCGTTTGCGATTACCGCATGGTTGAATACATGAAAAAGACAGCTGATAAGCACAAAATCCAATGGCAACCAGAAGTCCTAACGGCTGGCGGAAC
>JBDNJH010000107.1:0-8504 GCA_041687875.1 Flavobacteriales bacterium
ATGAAATCTACCTAAAGGAAATTGAGAATCAACTTAATGGGTTTCTTGAGTTCTGATTCATCACCAACCCTGTATTTTCAGCGTCTGTCACCCTGAACTTGTTTCAGGGTCTATGGATAGATGCTGAATCCGCCTGAGGCGGACAGCATGACTGAACCAGCCAAGGCACTGGATTTTCCGATAACTTTATCAACTCATAGTCTAATCAACTAATCCACTAGTATGCTAAACTGCCTCATCACCAATTGCTCATTCATCTCCAACTTCCAAGGAATGTGGCTCATTCAGGCATTTGTGTCCGTCTTCTTGGCCATTCTTTTTCTTCAGTCTGGATTGGATAAGGTGATTGACTGGAAGGGAAACCTTGGGTGGCTCACGGGGCATTTCTCCAAGTCATTCCTTTCTGGAATGGTACCCATGCTGTTGGGAACATTGACCTTAGTGGAACTTGCGGCAGGTGCCGTATCGGCCTTAGGAGTGTTGGAAGTGTTGGTTTACAGAACCTTCTGCCTTTCGTTTGCAGGAACCGTTCTATCCGCCTTGGCGCTGGTCATGCTCTTCTTTGGGCAACGCATTGCGAAGGATTATGCGGGTGCTGGTGGTCTTGTTCCTTACTTTATTCTTGTGGTAATCAATCTTTACTTTTTGGCATAAAAAAGCCCGAACAAATTGGTCGGGCCATCTTTCTATCGGTGGTCAATCGAATTAGAGTTTGTCGTCATCTCCCAAATCATCAAAACTGATGTCGGAAGAATAGCTTTCTGATGAAGAAGTGGAAATCGGCTCCTCCACTTTAGGTTCTGGGGCGGCTTCGTGATGATTGCCATCGTATTTCTCCCGTCCGTATTCCTCACCTTTTTCGTTTCTGATGAAGGAGATGATTTCCGCCAAACCTTCAGCAAACTTGTCAAAATCCTCCTTGTAGAGGAACAATTTGTGCTTAGTGTAGCTGAATTTGCCGTTGTTCTCCATCCTGCGCTTGCTTTCCGTGATGGTGAGGAAGTAATCCTCGCCACGGGTCGATTTCACATCAAAGAAATAAGTCCGTTTTCCTGCTCTTACCGATTTTGAGAAGACGTCTTCCCTCTTGCTTGAATCCCGTTCTTCCATCTACTTTCTGCGTTTGTTGGCAACAATTGGTCAGTCAAATATAGAAATGTTTTTAACGGCAGAAAGTTGCCGTTGGTCGAAGATTTTCGATAATTGCTAGGCGATTTTGCGCTGATCGTCCTCTAGGAGTTGTTTTTGGTAGAGCGATGCGTAGGCCCCATCGAGGGCTAGAAGATTGGTGTGATTTCCGCGTTCAATGATGCTTCCCTTATCAAGCACAATAATTTGGTCTGCATGTTTCACGCTACTCACCCGATGGCTGATGATGACGGTTGTTTTGCCCTGCATAAGGTCTTTGAGGTGAGCTAGTATTTTCTCTTCCGTTTCTGTATCAACAGCAGAAAGACAATCGTCAAAAATGAGGATCTGCGGGTCGCGGATAATGGCGCGTGCAATGGAAATACGCTGTTTCTGTCCGCCTGATAGGGTGATGCCACGTTCGCCAACCCTCGTTTCAAACCCAAATGGGAAATCGATGATATTGTCGAAAATGTCGGCCTGTTTGGCTGCGGTGTGCACCCGTTTATCGAGGTTCTCATCCGAATCAATTCCAAAAGAAATATTGTTGGATATGGAATCTGAGAATAGGAATACGTCCTGCGGAACATAACCAATGCTCGTACGGATGGCATCTAGGTTCAGGTTTCTTATTTCTTTGCCATCGATAAGAAGCGCGCCTTCGTTGATGTCGTAGGTTCTGGTGATGAGAGAGGCAATGGTCGATTTTCCACTTCCAGTTCTTCCCAAAATGGCAAGGCTTTCACCCGCTTTCACCTTAAAGCTCACATGATTGAGAGCCTTCGTTCCGCTATCGGGATAAACAAAACTCACATCCTTAAACTCAATATTACCTTGCACTGTTAGTGGCTCGTGGTTCTCATTCTGAATCTCTGGTTTTGTTTCCAAAAACTCGTTGATGCGCTTTTGGGAGGCTGCGGCACGTTGAATGATGCTTGTGATCCAACCGATGGCCGCCACAGGCCATGTAAGCATGTTAATGTAGATGATGAATTCGGCAATATTACCTGTGGTAATGATGCCCGCCATTGCCTGTTTACCACCAATATATACGGTTAGAACCGTGCTAAGCCCGATTAGCGTAAGCATGGTTGGGAAGAACACGGCATTGATGCGAACCAGTTCCAACGAAGTGTCTTTGTAATTCTCGCTTTCCTTCTCAAAAGCATCGCCCCATTGTTTCTCCTTGGCGTAAGCCTTCAACACGCGGATGCCCGAAAACCCTTCCTGAACAAAGGTGCTGAGATGGCTCAGTTGCCGCTGCACCTTTTCGCTGCGGATGTTTATCAACCTGCTCACATAATAGATGGTGATGGAGAGAATAGGCAACGGAATAAGCACATAGGCCGTGAGCGTTACACTCACATCTAACATGTTGTAAATAACCAGCACGAACAACACAACGAGGTTAACGGCATAAAGTACTGCAGGTCCGACATACATTCTCACCTTAGAAACATCTTCGGTGATACGCGCCATCAGGTCGCCCGTGTTGTTTCGTTTAAAAAAAGCGAGAGATAGGTTCTGGTAGTGATCGTAAATTTCGTTTTTGAGGTCGAACTCAATAAAACGGCTCATTACCACAATGGTCTGGCGCATGAGGAACATGAAAACGCCTTTCAGCAAGGCAGACATCAAAATGATAAAACCGAAAAAGAGGAATGCACTAATGAGTAAGTCGAAATACATTTCGTGTAGCGGTGTGCCCTCCATCATGGTGAAGATTGGTTTCACATCTCGCAGAAAATCAAAGGTGATACGCACAATTTTGGGCGGAACAATGGCGTAGATGTTACTGATTGTCACGAACAGAATCCCTAGAAAGAACCGTGTTTTATACTGCCAGAAGTACTTGTTTAGATGTGCAAGTGCCCGCATTCGTCAGCTCCGAAATTCCCGAAAATTGTTGTAGAAAATAACCATACTTTTGGCCAAAGTTAGGAATGTTTGAGGGTCTTAATGTTCAAACTTCAATGTTTTGAAAAGACCCCATAAGAAGGATAACAGGAGGTTGGACAAAAGGTTCTTTGGGAATGTTGAGTAGAAGGCACTTACGTGTAAAAGTGATGCAGGCGTTATTCGCTTATGAGCGCTCTGGCGCAGAATTGGCAATAGGGGAGAAGCTTCTCAATCAAAGCTTAGATCGTATTTACGACCTCTACATTCATCAACTTTCGCTCTTGGTTGAAGTGCATACGTTTGCCAAGCGGCAAATTGAAGATGGCAAGACCAAGCGCATGCCTACTGAGGAAGACCTCAACCCAAATCTTCGTTTTATAGAAAATCGCGTTCTCCTTCAATTGGAGAATCATCCGCAATTGAGTAAACACATTGCTGCCCGAAAGATTAATTGGGTTGAACACATCGAGTTGATTCGCAGGATATTCACTGCTTTCAAGGAATCTCCAGAATATCAGGAATACATGAGCGCTGATGCGCCAACCTACAAGGACGAGCGTAGAATTATCTACAAATTATATGAAGATTACCTCTTGGCCAACGAGCACCTTCAGAGCATTTTCGAAGAGAAAAGCATGTTTTGGATGAACGATTTTGAGCAGGTAAGCGATATGGTAACGCGCACTGTTTCAGACTTTAAGAAGGATGTTGATTTTGGTGGCCCGCTTCCGGCTATGTATAAAGATGAGGAAGAAGACAAAGCGTTTGTAAGGGATTTATTCCGAAAAACCGCAACCAACAATCTCGTTTATCAGAACATGATAGAGGAAAAATTGGTGAATTGGGACCTTGACCGAATTGCATCTACCGATATTCTTCTAATGAAAATGGCCGTGAGCGAATTCATCAATATTAGCTCTATTCCTACCAAAGTGACGATGAACGAATACATCGAAATATCGAAGGAATACAGCACACCAAAGAGCAAGGTTTTTATCAACGGCATCCTCGATAAATTGTTGGCTGACCTGAAAGAACAAGGGAAGGTCAAGAAAATGGGCAAGGGTTTGATTGGGAATTGAAACTTGTTATAGGTTGAAACTGATTAACCTTTTTTGGCCAATTTGTATACATTTTGATTGCTAATTTTGCGCCCCAAATAGAAGTTTAACAACAACATCGACATAGAATGAAAAAGATTGCATTTGTACTTGTAGGAGCATTGGCTTTTTACGGCTGCGGTGGAGAAAAAGCGGCTGAAGGAGAAGCTATTATTGACACAGAAGTAGTAAACAACCCAGCTACTGCCGAAAGCGGAAAAGTGGTTGTTGACCCAAGCCAAGCACCAGTTTTTACCTTTGAAAAAGAAGACCATGATTTTGGTAAGATTGTTCAGGGAGAAAAGGTGGCATATTCATTTAAGTTCAAAAACACTGGAAAAGGAGACCTTATCATCACATCTGCAAATGGAAGCTGCGGATGTACTGTTCCATCGTATCCAGATGCTCCGATTCCTCCAGGAGGAGAAGGAGTGATTGATGTTGTTTTCAACAGCGATGGCAAATCAGGTCAGCAAAACAAGAAAATAACGATTGTTGCCAATACTGTTCCAAATACAAAGGTTCTTGCCATCAACGGAATGGTTGAAGTACCTGTTGCTGCTGAATAGAGAGCTTATTAGGTTATCTGTTATTTAGGGAGACAAATCCGAAATTGTCTCAATAACCAAGTAATCGATAGCCTAATTACTCAATAACCAAGTAACCAATAACTCAAAACAAAAATGCAAGAATTACTAGGAGAAGGGGGTTCAACCATACTCATGTTCGTACTCATGTTCGTGGTGTTTTATCTGTTCATGATACGCCCGCAGATGAAAAAGACCAAGGAAGAAAAGAAGTTCCGCGATGAACTTAAGAAGGGAGATAAGGTTGTGACAATTGGAGGTATTCATGCCAAAATTGCGGAGGTAAAAGAAACCACGCTCATGATTGAAACAGGCGAAGGACAACGTCTCAAAATTGAAAAGTCGGCCGTATCTAAGGATAACTCGGTTGGGTTGAACCAGGGTAGTTAAGGGTTATCTGTTTTGGTTATTAGGTTGGACATTCGGATATCGTTGCAATAACCCTTCGACTGCCGCCCTTAGGAATTGGTTTCTGCTTGGTTGAGCGCAGTCGAAACCAATAACCCAATAACCCGGAAACCGATAACCGATAACCCACCAAGGTTTCCTACTTTGGTCGCATGTCCAACTCGGTAGCGACCAGAATACTTGATTATATACAACCAAGACTCAACAGACGTTCTGTTGCATTTTTGCTGTGCCTTCTTCTTTCAGTGCTGTTTTGGGTTCTTACATCCTTGTCAAAGGAATATGTCGATGAAATCAATATCCCTATTTCGTACCAGAATGTTCCTGATGATTTGCTAATTTCCAACGAGCCAACCGCTGTGGTAAAGGCAAAAGTGAAAGGCTTTGGTTTTGATTTGTTGTGGTATTGGTTTCGGTTTGAAAAATTGGAGATTCCAGTAAAGGCAGACCCATCCGAATTACGGAGCATCAGAAGGCAAGGCAAGGAATTTCATTACGTACTAACGCGCGGCAAGAACGGTCGTATGGAAAGCATGGAGGATGGTCAGTTGGAAATACTCAATATTTTCCCCGACACACTTTTTCTAAAATTCACTCCAAAATTCACCAAACTTGTTCCGGTAAAGCTGAATGCTGAAATTACTTTCGCCAAACAGTTCGGAATGATTTCAAGATTTGTGTTCATTCCGGATTCCATCCTTCTGGTTGGACCAAAAAAAGACATAGACACCATCTCTTTTGTACTCACGAAACCCCAATCTTGGTTAGATTTGAATGAAAGCCTAACCACGGAAGTGGAATTGATGAAATATTCAAATCTTCCTTTCGTAAGTTTTAGCCAAACCAATGTTCAGATAGAATTAAACGTGGTTGAATTTACCGAAGGAAGCGTGATGGTACCGTTGCGGATTGAAGCTGACCGACCAGAAACGGTCAAAGTTTTTCCTCAGGAAGTGGAAATAAAATATCAAGTGCCCTTGAGCAGTTATGATAATGTAAGTGCCGATCAGTTTCAGGCATCGGTAGTTCTTAATGATAAGAGTTTGGGAAACACTAGTTTAACCGTATCCCTCCATAGAC
Source organism: Flavobacteriales bacterium (assembly GCA_041687875.1). Taxonomy (GTDB): domain Bacteria; phylum Bacteroidota; class Bacteroidia; order UBA10329; family UBA10329; genus UBA10329. The sequence continues at coordinate 6,203 of JBDNJH010000107.1, forward strand.
AACCGGAAGCCGTTACACAAATTCGGATCATTCCATCTCAGGTAGAATTCATCATTCAGAAATGAAAATTATCGGTATTACAGGCGGAATTGGAAGCGGGAAGACCACAACATGTGAGGTTTTTCAGGAGCTAGGCGTTCCTGTGTATTTTGCCGATTTGCGCGCTAGAGAATTGATGACTTCCAGCCAAGAATTGAAGGAAAAAATCATCCAGGTGTTTGGAAACCAAGCGTATGATGGGGGAAAATTGAACCGTGCATACCTCGCGCAGCAGGTTTTTAATTCAAAGGAAAAACTATCCGTTTTAAACGGGTTGGTACATCCAGCTGTTGCAAACGATTTTGAAAATTGGGTGGAAGAACAGAAAGGCGAAAAGTATGTTTTGAAGGAGGCGGCCATCCTTTTTGAAAGCGGTGCCTATCAGGATGTAGATATAACAGTGCTGGTAATTGCGCCCGAAAGTATGAGATTGGAACGGGTGATGGCACGTGATGGCTCTACCAAAGAAGATGTGCTTAAACGCATGAAAAACCAATGGACGCAGGAACGGAAGTTGAAACTGGCAGATCATATCGTAACGAATGATGGAACACATTTACTGATTCCGCAAGTGTTGGAATTACACGAAAGATTCTCAGCGAAATGAAGATACTGACGGCAGAGCAGATTCGTGAATTAGATAAATTCACAATTAAGAATGAACCAATTTCATCCTTCGACTTGATGGAACGTGCGGCTGAGGCATGTTATGATATGCTTCCGTTTGAAGAATTCTTTTGGTTTGGCCCTACGGTTTATGTGTGTGGGAAGGGTAACAATGGAGGCGATGGTTTGGCCATGGCGCGTTTGCAATCGGTAGAAGATCCTAATGTGATTGTTGTGTTGATTGAACACACCAAGGAAGGAGGTCCCGATTTTGCTCACAACCTTTATCTGCTAGAGGAAGAAGGGAAGGTTGAGATCATCCGTGTGAAGAAAATCAGTGATTTTCCGAAGCTTGAATCACACGGACTTATTGTTGATGCAATCCTCGGAACCGGGCTTTCGCGACCGCTAGACGGATTGTTGGCAGAGATTGTTCGCTATTTGAATACGCTCGATAATCAGATTGTAAGTATAGATATGCCAACCGGTCTTTTTGCTGGCGATAATGCTGGTAATAACATGGAAACCATTGTTCGGGCTAGTCAAACAATCACTTTTCATTGCCCAAAAATGAGTTTGCTAATGCCCGACACGGGCGTGTATGCGGGTACGCTGAATGTGTTGGATATTGGATTGATGGACATGGAAATGAATCCGTCAGGTATCTACGAATATGTTCAGGCAGAGGATTTACGGAAACTCTATCGGAGCCGGCCTAAATTTTCTCATAAGGGAACGTATGGTCATGCACTTCTTATTGCAGGCTCAAAGGGGAAAATGGGCTCGGCTCAACTTGCGGCTTTAGCCTGTTTTAAAAGCGGTGCTGGATTACTGACAGCTCACGTGCCCAATTGTGGTTTAGACGTTATGCAAATAGGCGTGAAGGAGGCGATGTGTTCGGTCGATTCAAACAGTGATTTCGTAATCGATTTACCTAATCTCAGCCCATTTAACGCAATCGGAATCGGACCAGGAATCGGGACAGAAAAGGATACCGCAAACTTGCTGAAGCGACTGATTCAGGATGCGGATGCCCGATTGGTGCTGGATGCAGATGCGCTCAATATACTTGGCGAAAACAAGACATGGTTTTCCTTCATCCCAAAGGGAACAATATTGACACCGCATCCGAAGGAGTTTGAACGGATGGCGGGTAAATGGGAAACATCGCTGGAACGACTTCAAATACAGATTGACTTTTCGGTAAAATATGGTGTTGTAGTTGTGCTTAAAGGGGCGCATACAACCACAACTATTCCTTCCGGTCAGGTGTTTTTCAACTCCACCGGAAACGCTGGTATGGCAACTGCAGGAAGTGGAGATGTACTTACCGGAATCATTCTCGGACTTTTGGCGCAGGGATATTCTCCTGAGACTGCTGCCATTATGGGTGTTTTTCTACACGGAGAAGCAGCCGATTATTTCATTCTAGAGCAAGCCAAAGATTCGCTTATGGCAAGTGATATTCTCGAAAATTTGGGAAGAGCTTTTGCCGAGTTGACGCCTATCTGATAATAAGCTTCTCGTTGAAAAGCTCATCCTTAGAAGAGCCGACAACAATATACATTCCAGGAACAAGGTTGTTGCGTGGGTCAATGGCTGTAATTGGCCCAGAACCTTGATTGAGAATGACCTTAGAATAGGATTGTTTTCCCAT
>JBDNJH010000011.1:0-10163 GCA_041687875.1 Flavobacteriales bacterium
AAGAATGATGAGTGAAGGCTTACACAATGGATGGCACTTCATGAGTATGTTAGCGTGATGATTTTAAATTTTTAATTCCTAATTATTCCTTTTTAATTGAAGAAAGAGGAGACCAGTTCGTCTTCCGATTGCTCAAACTCTTTGGGCGTGCCCAGCAGATGTACCTTGCCGTCATTGAGCATCAGAATGCGGTCTGCCACTTTAACAGCGCATTTCAAATCGTGTGTGATTATCATGGATGAGGTCTTGTATTTCTTCTGAACTTCCAGAATGAGTGCGCTGATTTCGTCCGATGTCACAGGGTCGAGACCTGTGGTAGGTTCGTCATAGAGAATAATGTTTGGATCTACCACAATGGTGCGCGCCAAGCTGATGCGCTTGCGCATTCCTCCCGACAGCTCCGATGGCATCTTGTTGATGGCATTGGCAAGGCCCACATTCTCCAGCACTTCGAGAATCTTGGTTTCCATCTCATCGGCACTCAGTTCCTTCTTGATGCGTGTGAGCGGAAACATCAGATTCTCGCGCACGGTCATCGAATCGTAGAGCGCACCGCTCTGAAACAAGAACCCGACCTTCTGCCGCATGGCACTCAACTCCGTGCGTTCCATTGCAGAAACCTCCTCGCCCATCACGGTGATACTGCCCGCGTCATACGTCAGCAGTCCCACAATGCACTTAATGAGCACCGATTTGCCCGAACCCGATTTACCCAGCACCACAAGATTCTCGCCCTGCAAGAGGTCGGCTGTGAATCCGCTTAGCACCTTCAGTTCCCCGAACGCCTTCGACACGTCTTTCATCTCAATGACCGCTTCGCCCTTCGCCACTGCGTCAGGTTTTGGCTTCATGGCTGTGGTCGTTCTTTCGCTCATAACGCTAACATATCAGTGATTTGCACTGCAATCATGTCGATGATGATGACCAGCAGCGAGGCCAGTACCACGGCCGAATTTGCTGCCTTGCCCACACTTTCGGTGCCACTCCCGGCATGGTATCCCTTGTAGCAGCCCACAATACCGATGACCGCTCCGAAGAAGAACGTTTTGATGATGGCAGGCATAAGGTCCGTAAAATCTACATATTTGAACGCCTGCGCCATGAAGAGTGTGAAACCCACATCGCCCTTAAGGTTGGCCCCCGCCCAACTGCCCATGATGCCCAGCGCATCGGCATAGAGCGTGAGCAGCGGAATCATCAGTATGGCCGCCAGCACCCGCGTCACCACAAGGAAACGCACAGGGTTGGTGCTCGATACCTCCATCGCATCTATCTGCTCTGTAACCCGCATAGACCCCAATTCTGCACCCATGCCTGAACCTACTTTTCCTGCGCAGATGAGTGCTGTAATTACGGGGCCCATTTCGCGGATGAGCGACACGGCCACCATGCCCGGAAGCATCGCCTCTGCACCAAAATCGATCAAAACAGGGCGCGTTTGGATGGTGAGTACCAGCCCCATGATGGCACCCGTGATGGACACGAGCGGCAACGACTTGTAACCAATCTGGAAGCATTGGTTCAGAAACTCGCGGAACTCGAAATGGCGCGAGAATGTCTCACGGCCAATGAGCACCAAGAAGAGGAATGCATCCGCAAAATCGGTGATGAAGCTCTTGAACCCTGGTCCGATGGACAGTGCGGAATCCGCCAACCCGATGATCCGATCCTTAAACTTTGCTTTGGTGGTGCTCACTACTGTGGTTTTTAGAGGATGGGATTTACAATTTACAAACGTGCGCCAGCCAAGGGGATTCTTACGAATGGACAAAGGACTGCTTCAATGTATAGAAGAGCCTTACACTTTAGCAGTTATAATTTACATGATTCACACATTGTAGCAAGGTCTGGTGTGAAGATTGGAATTAGGGAATCAGAACAACTACTGCCCTAGTGGAGTGTTCGGGAACGAATTTGTCTGTAGTTAAATCGGAACCTTGCACGCTTACTGCAGGGGCACAGGCATGACCAGCGAGTCTGAGTTTTTCCGATTGGGTGGACTCCCGTTGGGTAAACTTTTGCGCTGCATCAGAATAGCTGATAGAACCCGTTGCCTGCGGAGTCCAGAGATTCTGAACGGTCATTGAGATGTCTATCGGCATTACCATCCTTTCAGTACGCCCTGTAAGTTCCAATAGTACGTTGGTGATAAAAAGATAACGCTTGGTGGTGCCGTTGTTTGACGACACTTCGAGCATGTACGTTTTGCCATACTCCATGCTAGTTCTAACCCAACTATTACCTTCTACAACGAATTGACCAAGGATGATGGCGGGGCCAGAGCCACTCTGCACCTTAGAAAGCGTGATGAGTGACCGCCCTAGGTACTCATCCACATTTTCTATTACGCCTTTGAATTTCAAATGGCCGTTCTGCGCCTGGGCCTGATGTTGAACAAGTGATAGGAATCCCAGTAACATTGCGGTGCTGATGTGTTTCCATTTCCTGAATTGCACAAGTAGCGTGGTTGGCGCGAATAATATGAGTCCTGCTTTTCTATTCCGCGTGTTTGCAGCGGAATTCTTATCGGCAAAGTTGCGCTGTGGCAGAGCGTATTTCGTTACGTAATTTTCATTTTAAGTTACATCATTCACATGTTGGCCATCTGGGCAATTGTCACTAAAACGCCCTTCAACCAACGGTAGACTGATTTAGAGGGATAGCGTGTGGATGGAAACATCCGTTCAAAGTCTGACAACTTACATGACAACTGGCTGTTTCCAAAGAAACCGATAGGGTAGGAGCGCATCTTCTCCACCGTAATCAACCCCGATTCGAGGCCCGATTGTAACTTCACTGGAGTTTACGGGAATACCGTGGTCTTCAATCCAAATTTCGTCTCCAAGTAAATCAAGATTATTGTGTTGGCGAAACTCAATGCCTAGTGCTTTGGTCAGTTTTCCCGGACCATCAGCAATTTTGTGTATTGGTTCTTTCGTTTTTCTTCTTGATAGAATGGTCTCAATTCCTTCGATAGGATGAACGCCACGGATAAGCACAGCATGAGGAACATTTTCTTTGTTCGTTACCACATTAAAAAGCGAATGCACGCCATAGCACAGATATACGTAGGAGAAACCGGGCTTTCCGAACATGGTTTCCGTGCGTTGGGTGCGTCTGCCGCCAAAAGCGTGCGATGCCTTGTCAACCACACCAGCGTAAGCTTCTGTTTCTGTGATGATTCCTTTTGTTATGACGTCATCCACGTTTGCACAAAGCACTTTCCCGATGAGTTCCTGAGCGATGAGAACCACATCATCACGATTGTAAAAAACTATGGGCAATTTTTTCATGGCGGTCCTACCTTTCCGTTCATATGATAGACCAACTCGTTATTATCGAGCAGCAACTGAACCGCTTTTAGAATCTCCTTTTCGGGCTTTTCTATCATACCGAAAAGATCTTCTAAACTGGTTTCTGAATTGATAGCTGATTTTACTAATTCAACGTCCTCTTCGTTCAAATTGAATTTGGAAAGCCCTCTACAAACATCACATTTGCCACAACTTTGGCTGTCTGTTTCTCCAAAGTATTTGAGCAGCATTTGACTTCGGCAGACCTTGTCGCCTTGTGCAAAATGAAGTGCAGCTTTGATGCGTTCTCGAATAAGGTTTATTCGTACTTCATATACTTCCTTAGAAATATGAATGTCTTGTTTTCGCACTCTTCCACCCACAAAACTGAGCTTAGGTAAACCTGTGGATGGTCGGTAATCTGCTACTTCTAGTTTGTGAAGTTTGTCCAAAATGGCAACGGTTTGTTCTGTTGAATAACCAGCGCGTTTGCCAATGAGCGTTTCGTTGATGGACACAAATTCTTCAAACATTCTTCCATAGGAGCGGAGCAGTACTTTTGTCAACCTACCAACCTTCGGATTGCGCATTTCGAGGTCGTAAAGCGTATCGTGATTCACACGTATTTTGAGTTGAGAACGTGGGTCTGAGTTGGCAGAAATAATCAGATGGTCGGCCTTTTCTAAGAACGAAACTGCTTCCATGATCTCCTTTGGATTCCATTTGTATCGATCCGAAAGCGCAGCAAGATCGAAATCAAACCATTCATCTATGCCACTTCCTTCTGCTAATTGTAAGGAACTTCCGATTGAATAATAGACCTCTTTGATGCGTTCACGTGTTGGGAATTCGTGATTCAACTTCTCCTTTAGTTCTGTGATGTCGTGATTATTGACCAACGCCACCGCAAAGCTTTCTGCTCCATCTCGACCAACTCGTCCTGCTTCCTGAAAATAGCCTTCCAAACTATCGGGAAACCCAACGTGAATCACCAATCTCACATCAGGCTTGTCGATGCCCATTCCAAATGCGTTTGTGGCTACAATGACACGTGTTTTGTCATCAATCCAATCGTTCTGGCGTGCTTGTCGATCATCAAAAGAAAGTCCCGCATGATAAAATGAAGCCGAAACATTTTGCGTTTGCAGAAACCGCGCAATTTCCTGTGTCCGTCTGCGGTTCCGAACGTAAATGATGGCACTTCCAGGTGTTTTGGAAAGAATCCGCAGAATCCGCCCTTTCAGGTCATCTTCCTTCAAAATCATGTACGAAAGATTCTGTCTCGCGAATGATTTACGGATGACATTCTTCTTCTTGAACTCCAGTTTTTCCTGAATGTCTTCGACAACTTTAGGTGTGGCGGTGGCTGTCAAAGCCAACACAGGAACTTTCGGAAGCAGTTCTCTTATTTCCGCAATCTGCAAATAGGGCGGGCGGAAATCGTAGCCCCATTGAGAAATGCAATGCGCTTCGTCCACAGCCAAAAGATTCACTTTCATCTTCTGAATCCGAACCTGAACCATTTCATTCCGAAGCCTTTCTGGACTGAGATAAAGGAATTTTACATGGCCATAAATACAGGTGTCAAGTGCAGCATCAATCTGCGAAAAGCGCATTCCCGAATGCAGCAGCATGGCGTTGATGCCTTTCTTTTTCAGGTTTTCGACCTGATCTTTCATCAACGCAACAAGTGGCGAAACCACAATACAGATTCCTTCTTTGCAAAGTGCTGGAACTTGAAAACAGATGGATTTTCCGCCACCAGTTGGCAGCAACGCAAGCACATCTTTGCCATCCAAAGTTTCTTGAATAATCTCGCGCTGTTGAGAACGGAAAGCATCAAAGCCCCAATATTGTTTGAGAATGGATTCTGGCGTGGGGTTCATCTACGCCAAAGATATACGTATCAATACTCAATGTTTATGTGAATCATAATTCTAAGTATAGCATGTAACTCAACTAAGATTCAACACATAAACAGCCAAATACCAAAGAAGCAGAAACTGGGCACCAACGAGACATCACCTATGTAATTTCTGTGTTGAGGGATTGGAGGTTGGTTCGTCTCCGACAGTCAAATCTTCTGTAACCCCTGTCAATAAAGGATTCTGATTTTTCCGAATGCTTCTGTAAAGATTACAGCGGTGGTCTGAAGTATACAAATGCTTTTATAAATTTAACAGCGATGTTCTAGAATATTAAAGTGTTTATGTAAAGATTACAGCAGTAATCTATTCAATCAGATTGCTTCTGTAAAGATTGCAGCGGTAAGCCGTTCAATCGGATTGCTGCTGTAAAACTTCCTGCGGTAATCCATTAGAGTAGAATGGTTCTGGAAACCTTAATCCACTTTTGTACTGGGTGGTTGAATCTACCGTTTTAAAGACTTGCCAAAATAAAAAAGACATCAGCTATAATCGCACTGCTATAAATTAACGTGAAATGAAAAATAGTTATCTCTTAATCTTATGTGTCGCGGTATTCGGAGGGGGTAATCCCTTTGCTCAGGATAATATGGGTATCGGTACGCAAACTCCTGACCCATCAGCAATTTTAGAACTTGATGCAACAGACTAAGGGCTGCTAATAAGCAGAATGACCACAGCGCAACGAACCGTTATTTCAAATCCTGCTACCGGACTGTTGGTCTATGACACGGATTTCAATAATTTTTGGTTCTACTATGGGACTGCTTGGGTTCAAGCGATTGGTATTCAAGGCCCACAAGGAACTCCGGGAACTCCGGGATCAGCTTCGCTTGCTTATTCAGCGGAGACCTGTCTTACACAATCATGGTCGGGCTGCAATACACAGAATGTGGCGTTGGGTTCTACAACAAATAGAGTTTGTTTTCTTACAAGGGCAGCAGGAAAGTGGGAAGGTGGAGGAGAAGGTACGCGCGTTTTCGGAAGTGGCGGTCAATGGTATTTGGAAATATCCTCCTGTCAGACGGCTGTGACCGGTTGTGCAAGATGCATTAGCTGGTGATATGCCTAGAAAGCAAAAAGCCGCAGCTTTCGCCACGACTTTCCGCTCTCACCAACCAACCAACCAACCACTACTTACCTCAATTTTATTTGAACTTTACCTAGGCTCTTCACCCCATTACTTACCTCAAGTGTGTAAGTCCCACTTTTTAGTTTTGATTTTGGAGTAAACTCCATTTTCATCCTCTTTGCGCTTACCAGTTCACCCTCAACCAGTGTAAGCGAAGCCGTTAAAGCGTGGTCATTCAGCACTTCTGAGATGCTTACAATTCCGTCTTTGTCTGTCAACTCTTTTCCTTGCGGATCAATGACTTTCAGTTTTAGGTTCTGAGTCATACTTGCAGGAAGATCTACCTCCATTTTCAACTCTTTTGTGCGCTTGGCCACAACGGTCAATTTTTGCTTTTTCTTACCCTGAACGGCTTCAATCAAAGCGTTGTTCATAGCCACTTCTTGTAACGCATTCACTTGGTCATTCAGTTTGGCATTATTGGCTGCTAAATCCTTGTTTTCAATTCTAATCTTGCTGTTCTCAGCTGTCAAATCAGAAATGGTGTTGTTCATGTTTTTCATGTCCTTCTCAAGGTCTTTAAGCATGGCCTCCAATTCGCCTTTCTGCTTTTTCAACGCATTCACTTGCGAAGCGGTGGAACGAAATCGCTTATTTTCCTTTTCTATGGTTTCGATTTTGGCCAATTGCTCTGCAATTTGGAAGCTGAGCCCACTGTTCTCAGTACCCTTTTTTGTAAGTTCTGATTTGTACTGAGCAATTGATTTTTCGAGTTGCAATTTCTCGCTTACCAATCTTTCTTGTTGAATACGGGTGTCCTGAAGTACCTGGTCAAGATTCCAGTTCTTGTTTTGTAGAATGAGCAGTCCGCTCACTGCCGCGAAAAACAAGATTGTTGTGATTACAGCCAATTTACGGGCGGTCATTCTGCTTTTTGATTTTTGAACTGTGGTTTCCATTCTTTCTAATTATTTGAGGTTCGTTTTATGTCTCTTTGTTTGTTGAAGCAAAGCTGACGTAAGCGAATTAGAAGGGAATGAAAGCCGAGTTAAAAAGCGATTAAAGCTTCTTGAGGGGAAGACTGACAGTGAAAATCGAGCCTTCATCAAGCTCGCTGGAAACGTTGATTGAGCCTTTGTGGAGGTTGGCAATTCGCTTTACAAGTGATAGACCGATACCATGCCCATCGCGGTTGCGGATAGAATTAGACCTGAAGAATGGCTCGAAAATCTGTTTCAAATCGGATTCAGAAATGCCAATGCCATTATCAGTGAAAGTGAGAACAATTGATTTGGCACGAACTCCAAGCGAAACCTTTACAATGTGATTGTCTGAATATTTACAACCATTTTCCATCAGATTTAGAACCAATGTTTTAAGAAGTATGTCGCTGCCAAGTACTTGTAGTTCTTCAAGGTCGGTGATTGTATCATCCAAATCAACTTCTATACTGTAAACCGGTTTCATCTTGAGAAGGTCTGTACGCGCTTCCCACAGAATGTCGTCTACACGAACGGGCTTAAAATTGACCTCTGGAGCATCTGTGCCTGTTTGAGCAAGCAAAAGCAAACGATTAGCCAACTTGTTCAGTTTATGAATGTCTTGCAGCACGGATTCTACGGCTACTTTATATTCTTCTTCGGTTCTATCTTTCAATAGAATAACCTCCAACTGACCAGATATTGCGGTCAGCGGAGTACGCATTTCATGGCTGGCGTTGGCAATAAAGTTTCGTTGAACAACAAATGCAGCTTCCAATCGCGCAAGCATAGCATTAAATGAAATGGCAAGTTGAGCCAACTCATCCGAGCCGTTTCCTTCGTTGGCACGCTTGTTCAAGTTGCTGATTGAAATACCTGCAATTTCGGCCACTAACTGTTTGATTGGACTTAGTGCACGTTCAGCATAAATTCTTCCTACTACGAAAAAAGCAATCATCCCTAAACCAAGCACAATTGCTAAAACCTGCCCAAGATTCTGGATTTTCCTTCTGCCATAAACATCAATCCCCGAAACGATAACCACAAAGCGGTCGTAGCGGTCGGTAAAAAGAAATGCTTCGGTCTCTCGCTTATCCTTATCAAGCTGAATACTGCCATCCAACCGCACCTCATTAAGAAAGCCCTTGGTTGGCATTTCAATATCCAATCCTTCCGAACTATAAATAAGACTATCCTTAAAATTGAAGATGAGAATTTCCTCTTCCTGTAAACGGACGGGGTTGTTACGTTCAATAATGTTCAGCAAGTTCTCGTCTACCTCATCAATTTGAATGAGAAGCTTAGCCATATTCTCACCACGACTTATCAACCGTTGGGAGAATTCATCTTTCCTATAATCGGATGAGAGAAAATAAATGGCAACAGAAGCAACGCCCAACACCAGCGATGCCAGCAGACCGAATTGAAGCGTAAGCCTGTTGCGTAGGCTCATCCCTTAGGCTTGAAGAATGTATCCGTGACCGATACGTGTTTGAATTAATTTAGTGTCAAAATCCTTGTCAACTTTTTTGCGAAGTAGGTTCATGTACACGTCAACCACGTTTGTTCCCGTATCGAAGTGAATATCCCAAACATTATCAGAAATCTGAACGCGTGATACGACTCGTTCGCGGTTACGCATCAAATATTCCAACAAAGAAAATTCTTTGGCCGTAAGCGCAATAGATTTCCCACTTCTAACTGCCTGCTTCTTGTCCAAGTCCAATTCCAAATCGTGATAAACAAGCTTGTTGCTTATTTCGGCTGTGCCCAAACTTCTTCGGCTCAACGAACGGATTCGTGCTAAAAGCTCTTTGAATTCGAAAGGTTTTACCAGATAATCATCGGCACCAGAATCAAGTCCGCTCACCTTGTCTTCGGTTGTTCCAAGAGCCGTAAGCATCAAAATAGGAGTGGTGATGCCTTGCTTGCGCACTTCTTTACAAAGTTCTAGCCCGTTCATACCAGGAACAATGACATCAAAAATCATTATCTCAAAGGATTCCTTGGTTGCAAACCGAAGACCAATCTGACCATCGTAGGCCAGTTTTACCTCATAACCACTTTCTTCTAGCCCTTGTACAATAAACGCGGCTACTTTGGGCTCGTCTTCAACAAGAAGGATTTTCATCATATCAATTATGCTTCAAAATTACTTTACCGCTTTACAGAAAAATGAAAATACGATTAAGATTCAGACCAAACGATTGAAATAAAAAAAGCCCCGCCATTTCAGGCGGGGCTCGGTTTTCCCAGCCTCAACTTGGCGGGTTTGAGGCCTCGGGCCGACTTATCTTTGATAGCAAAACTTGGTTCTCCATCTGCCGGACATCCAATTGCCATTTTGTAAGGTTTGTAATGAGTGTGAACAGCGGTGTGTATTCAAACTGATGATGAATCCAGTCTTGTTCTTCACCGTGTGCATTTCGAAAAGCGCCATCCGTTCGCAGACCTAGGTTATTGCTCATAACCGTTTGAAGGTCGTTCGGATATTGACTCAATACGGAATTCCGATAATGGTCAAACAATCCCTTCAGTTCAATGGCACTGAATTGGCCTTCGCGAAGCTTGTCATCAGCACCAAGCAGCAATTCACGCGGAATGACCATGTCGTGCTTCTTTTCCAAATCAATCAAATTGATTTTCAAAGCCTCTTCAGTCGAAACATTGGCAGCCTTCGCCACCAGTTCAAGCTTCAGATTATCAATGTGAGCAACAAGTTCATTCGCTTCCGTTTTCAGTTCCGTCATATCAGTTGATAATGCAGAAGCATACAACGCAGCATTCAAATTGGAAGTGCTTTCCAATTCTTCGGTCAGAGATTCATCCGTCAACATCACACCATTTTCGTAGTAGCTACTGTTACCCGTTTTCATCAAAGCAAAAATGAGAA
>JBDNJH010000012.1:0-7092 GCA_041687875.1 Flavobacteriales bacterium
CAGGCACCGCACTACGTGATTAGTAAGAGGGCCATTTTTCTGATTCCGCTCGAAGCCTCGGCCTCAGCCAAACGGCTGTATGTGTTTATGCGGTGGGTCAATCTCAGCAACCCGGCTCACAATGGACCCTGGGGTACTGCCATACAGAGTATTGTGCTTTAGGGGGACTTTAGAAGGAGAGCTTTGGTAAGTACCTTTCTGGCGACAGCTTTCTTGTGCCTATTGCTCGCTCGTGTCAGCAGATTATGAGCTTTGCCTTGCTCGCAACAAGCATGGCCAACTTCTTGTTCTCGGCTTTCGCTAATTCCTCATCTTCATCGTCCCAGCACCAATTCTCAATGTTTGCGTGACGATGAGGAGGTTCCTCAGCTTTCAATTCTAAGCAGCTTACCCGCACATGGGCTGCGGTGACAATAGCTAATGCTTTCAGCTGTTTACCTGCAACTGGATTGGAACTCCATAGGTGCTCGCCACTTTCTTTATCATTGGCACCTCTGAAAACAGAGGTATTCCTGTACTTAGGATTTGGTAAGAAGGCTACCTGTTTCACGCCAATGGCGTTGAACCTGTTGCTATCGGTCAGGAAGCGGATGAGGTACTCATCATCCGCTACGTGCTCAGGCAGTCCAGATGGCAAGCCACTCATTTGCCAGTTATGGACTGGATTACACCGAGAATACGATTGGGAAAAGTAATACCATCGTGCTTTGCTACAGCATGGCCTTTATCCGTGCCGTCCAGCCAAGCGTAGGCCAAACGGTCGGACTCCCCAACGCTGATTGAAACCATTCGCGATCTTGAGAGCATCCAGTCGAGGGAGACGCTGCCGTCTGGTTCTGCGGCTATTTCAGGAAATGTGAAGCCTTCTGGTAATTGATACAGTAGTTGGGTGGTGCGCTGTACAGCCACGGGGCTCAGTGGCAACGAATCATAACCGTCCCAATCTATGGTATTGCATTCATCTTGAAGTTGCCATAGGTCCATTACTAATCTATTGCACTCTCCGTGGAGCGACTCAACCTGCTTCCCGCTTTCTACCATACCCACCACTGTCTGCCTGAGGGAGACCGCTTCATCTGAAACGGCAGTATTTCTACGGGCTACTGCGTTTAGGGCAGTAAAACCACCAAGCATCAAGGCTGTTGATAAAGGCTCAGGCATGTTGGTGTGAGTGTGTTTGCAAACATACGGTTCTTCAAGAGCCTTAGAGTGGCAATCTGCTGTTCAATGCCTCGCCAGTCGTCAGGCTCAGTAACTTTTGTGGAACTTACGGTGATGTCGAATATAAGGGGCAGGTGATTCTCAGCAGCGGCTTGGGTGGCAAGTACAATGCTTACAACGTTACCAGTCTCCTTTTCCACCGCTTCGTGCTGGTGATAGAAACTCGTGAAGGCAAGGTCGCTGTCATCTGGTAGTTCAGGACAGATTCGTAAATAGTCCTTCAATTCGAGGGTACCAGCAGTAAGGGGCAATTCTATACGGTTGATAAAGCGCATCCTGATCGTTTTCAACTGAATAGGCTGACCTATTTCAACAAACTTTTCCCAGTTCAACCTGATTACGGACAAATAGTCGTCCAGCGTGTTGTATGGCCTCAGTTTGTTGAAACTGAAACCCTGTTGACGGGTCTGCACTAGGACGTTCTTCTCCGTGTTCCAGAACTGATAACCGTCCACCGTACGTTGGGTGTTGCGGGATGCCTCTCCATCCTTCCCGGATTGTATCTGATGCGTTTCGGAGAATCTCACCCTAACCTCAGGATAGTCTGCAACGTAACTGGCCTTAAACGCATCCTCGTGGCCTTCCACACTGAACTTGGTCGGCATGTCGCAGTCAAAGTCAAAGAGAGCCTCGATGACAGGGGCTTTCTCAAGCCTTTTTAGTTTTACGTCCATTGTGCAAAGATATTCATGTTATATCCTTTCAAACTGACTCACAAAACATCTCTATTGTTTTTACTTCATTGCTATTATAGCTGTGGCTTCGCTTTAAATCTTCAAATGGGATAGGATTTCTTAACCCTCCGATCTTGTCTCGACTTTTCATAAATAACATACTTATACTCATCGTCACCCCAACGCCACATCCAGCACCATCATCACAATAAAACCACCGATGAAACCGAGGGTGGAGGTGTCGGCATATTTATCGAGCTGGGTTTCGGGGATCACTTCTTCAATCACCACATAAATCATTGCGCCAGCGGCAAAGGCCAATGCGTAGGGTAGAATGGGAAATGCGTAGATGACCGCAGCCGCACCAATAACGCCTGCAATAGGCTCTACAACTGCAGAAAGTTGGCCATACCAGAAACTCTTCCTTCGCGAAACGCCTTGTCTTCTCAACGGCATGGAAACCGCCAATCCTTCGGGAAAATTCTGAATACCGATACCGATTGCCAAAGCGATGGCCGCTCCAATGGTGGCACCATCCATTCCGTGGGCAACAGCTCCAAAAGCAACTCCCACAGCCAATCCTTCGGGAATATTGTGAAGCGTGATGGCCATAACAAGTAGCATTGTTCGGTCCATTTTTGTTTCTACGCCTTCTTTTTTGGCAATGGGGAAATTGATGTGTAGGTGAGGCATCACCTTGTCTAAGGCGAAGAGGAAAAGCGCACCTGCAAGGAATCCTGCCGCTGCAGGAAACCAAATCGGAACTCCTGGGTTGCTTTCGGGCGTAATTGCGATGGCAGGTGCCAATAGCGACCAATAACTGGCCGCAATCATCACACCACCCGTAAAGCCCAACATGCCGTCAAAAAGTTGACGGTTCATATCCTTAAAGAAGAACACCAACGATGCTCCTGCAGCAGTCATGAACCACGTAAAAGCGGTCGCCATCAAGGCCTGTAGCATTGGGTTTTGTTCTAAGAACCAGAGTTTAGCGATTTCGAATACTTCCATTTTATTTTTCCAGTTGGTCATGCTGAACTTGTTTCAGCATCTTTTTAGACCCTGAATCAAGTTCAGAGTGACGGTTATTTAGTAGGCTACAAAAATGTTTTTCGCCACTTCTTGGCTTAGTTGAATTATCTTATCGTTGATTGAAATTTCAATTGATCGGTCAAAGTCGAAACGCTCTTTCAGCGTGAACTCCACCCCAAGTTCTAGTCCGAGTTTTTTTAGGTGCGTGAGGAATGCGTCAGAATGCTCCGTAATTCCCATCACCTTGGTCTTTTTCCCAACTTCCAATTCATCCAATTTGACACGTGCTGGCGCAGGGAAATTTCCTTCGCTGTCAGGTATTGGGCCGCCATGTGGATCGTACTTTGGGTAGTTCAGGAACGTATCTAAACGTTCGATAAGTGTGTCAGAATTGATGTGCTCGAGCTCCTCAGCCACTTCGTGTACTTCATCCCAACCGAAACCCAAATGATCTACCAGAAAAACTTCCCATAAACGGTGTTTCCGGATGATGTCTACTGCTATTTTCTGTCCTTTTTTGGTGAGGGTAACGCCTTGATATCTCTGATGATTGACCAGCTTTTTGGCGGCCAATTTCTTTACCATATCTGTGACAGATGATGGTTTTGTCTCCATCCGCTCGGCAAGCGCATTGGTGCTTACGCCTTTGTCCGATTTCCCCGATAACTTGTAAATGGCCTTGAGGTAATTCTCTTCTGTAAACGATTGCGCCATGATGGTTGCAAAAGTAAAGAAATTATATGTGCCGAAACTAAAGTTTAGACGAGTCTAAAAATAGGTTTAGCTTTGCCGCGTGATTTTGAGAAATACATTCTTGTTGATGCTGATGATCTGGAATCTGAGCACATTTGCTCAGAGCGGCTTTATCGCTGGAGATGTGAGTGATGGAGCGGCTTCCATTCCGTTTGCGAATGTGGTGCTGAGGGGAATAACGGTTGGAACTTCAGCCAATGAAAACGGTGAATTTGAGTTGAAAAATGTTCCATTTGGGAATTATCAAATTCAGATCTCTGCTGTGGGATATGTTCCGTTTTCTCAAAAAATAGAATTGAAATCGGAGCTTCTGAAATTGGGAAAATTGACGTTGTCACCATCTGTTTTGGGCTTGGATGAAGTGGTTGTAACAGGCACGATGAAGGAAACCTTCGTTTCTGCATCATCCATTAAAATTGATGTAATCACGCACAGCTTCTTAGAACAGACCACTACTCCTACCAATTTGGTGGAGGCCATAACCCTCGTAAATGGCGTGACAGAAGTAGTGGGCTGTGGCGTGTGTTACACCAACAGCATTAGTATCAACGGATTGCCTGGGCCTTACACGGCTATTTTGGTAGATGGCAGCCCGCTCTACGGAAATCTTGCTTCGGTTTATGGTCTGAACAGTATTCCAGCATCCATGATTGATCGGATGGAGGTGATTAAAGGGCCGAACTCTACGCTGTATGGGTCAGAAGCGATGGCGGGCGTTATCAATATCATCACCAAACATCCCAAAGATCAGCCGCTTGTGGCTGTTAATCTGAAGGGAACAACTCACGGAGAAGTTTTCGGAGACCTTGCCATCAGCAATCAGATTGGGAAGAAATTGTTCGTGTCGAGTGGTGTCAGCGCGGCTTATGGTGACATTTATCAGGACGACAACAAGGACGGTTTTGGCGATTTTGTTTCGCTCGACCGTGTGTCGGTCTTCTCCAAATGGCAGTTGGAACGGAAGGAGCGAAAGCGTGCTTCATTGATGGTGAAATACTATTATGAGGATAGGCGGAATGGTGTGCCAGAATTCGTGAAAAACCGTGCGTATCGCGACATCCGTGGCAACGACAGTATTTATGGCGAGAGCATTTTCACGCATCGCGCGGAGGCGTTCGGAACGTATGATCTGCCCACAGCCGAGAAATTATGGATTGATTATTCGTTCAGTTATCACGATCAGAATTCAGTGTATGGCAGCAATTTCTATCTCGCAAAGCAATACATCGGCTTTGCCAATTTTATCTGGAACAGGAAGCTTGGCCGCCACGATCTTTTGACGGGATTGACGGGCCGTTATCAATGGTATGATGATAATACGGTGGCCACTACCGATACAACCACAGGTTTCTCAAAAGGTCAAGTTACGCCCGGGATTTTTGTGCAAGACGATTGGGAATTGGTGAAGGAGAAATTGTCCGTTTTGGGTGGTTTGCGATTGGATTACTATCAAGCGCATGGCCCCATTATTTCTCCTCGCTTGAGTTTGAAATACAAGCCAGGAAAATGGACAACCATCCGTGGGAATTTCGGAACAGGGTTCAAGGTTGTGAACCTGTTTACGGAAGATCACGCATTCATAACGGGCCAGCGCGAAGTGGTGATTGAAAACGAATTGAAGCCCGAAAAATCCTTTAACGGTTCGGTCAATTTCAACCACATTTTCACCGCTGGAAATTCGCAGGGCTCCTTCGATCTTGACGGATTTTACACACATTTCAGCAACAAGATTATTCCCAATTACGATAACGTTGGTCAGATTATTTACCGAAACACGAACGGTTACGCCAGCACGTGGGGTGTGAGTGCAACCGTCAATCACGAGTTCAAGTTTCCGCTTAGAAGCAAGATTGGCTTTACTTATCAGCGGGCTACCTCAGCCGATAAAAACGAACTCGGACAATGGGAAACGTCTCCTATTCTATTCGCTTCAGAGTGGTCGGGTGTGTTCTCTTTCGTTTACACGCTGCGAAAGTGGAAAATCGATTTCGCGTATTCGGCAAACATCACAGGACCCATGCAATTGCCTGAGGTTTACGATTTAGATGAGGCTGGTGAGCAACTGCCGAACCCCCGTCCAACACGCTCAAAACCATTTTATCTTGATAATATTCAGATTACCAAGGATATTCCAAAAATCAACCTAAAGGTTTTCATAGGCTTGGAAAACATCATGGGTTATCGCCAGCCCGTTTCGCCTCTCAGCGGAACAAACGACCCTGGTTATGCAGCTGGTTTCAGCCCCAAATTCGACACAAGTTACGCCTATGGACCAATTCACGGCCGTGAGATTTATGCTGGGGTGAGGTGGTTTTTGGGGAGGTGAAAACGTGTTCAGTAAAACGTTGATCATTCCACATAAAATGGACGAATTTGTAGTTCAACTGCACATCTGCCCAACCCCTAAATTCCGTACCTTTGGAAGTATTGAAATTAAGCATTCATGATACTCCGTAAAGAGCTTTTTTGGGAATATGATGTGGCGCAGATGGACCTGCAACGGGACAAGGGCACCATCATACCGCGTGTGGCTATGCGGGGCAATGTGGCCGATCTCCGCTTTCTACTGAAATACTATTCGCACGAACAATTGCTGGATGCGCTGCTCAATGTGCGTTATCTCGACAAGTACACACTCTCCCTGTTCAGCATGTTGCTGGATGCGCCCAAGCAAAAATTCAGATGCTACAGACAAGAACAGTCCGTCCCGAACTATTGGAACTTCTGAAACGGCTGATGGACGTTGACGAACTGTCGCATTTCTCCCTTGTGGGTGGAACCGCGCTTGCGTTGCAACTTGGACATCGGTTCTCGGAAGATATCGACATGTTCTGCTTCGGTGGCTTCGACCCGCTGCGGCTTCAAAAGACCCTGAACGACCGTTTCGCACCAGATTTCAACGTCACTAACAATTACTGCATCCAGTTCAGCCATCAAGGTGTTAAGGTAGATCTGCTCGACTATCCTTACCCACCCCGCTTTGCAGAGGTTGTAACAGACGGTGTCCGAATGCTGGACATTCGCGACATCATCCCGATGAAACTCTCCGCCATCTGCAACCGTGGGGTTAAAAAGGACTTTTTCGACCTCTATTTCCTACTGCGGAACCACCGCTTTGATGAGATGCTCCACTTCTATAGCGAGCGGTTCGAGCAGTCGGAGGTGGTGAACGTGATACGCTCCGTTCAGTATTTTGACGATGCCGAGAACAATCCTGACCCCATCTGCTTCGAAAAGGTCACTTGGATGGAGGTAAAACGAACCATACAACGTGAGGTGAGGGCGTACTTGAAATGATTGTTTAGGGTGAATCTATGGTTCACAATTTATGCTGGAGTGAGAAGGTTTTTTGCAGGTAATCTTCCCGACAATCCACCCTCAACATTTACCTAACTTGCGCGCCCAAATTAAA
>JBDNJH010000108.1:0-12439 GCA_041687875.1 Flavobacteriales bacterium
AAAAAAGACAAGGAAGGTCTTGCTGGGAAATTCAAAATTATGGGCCAAGTCGGCATCAGTCTCATCGTGGCTTGCACGCTCTATTTCAATGATAATGTAGCGGTGAAAGACCGTATTGCAAGTGGTGGTCACAGCATTGAAATAACCATTGATGGCAATGTGGTAAAGGGCGAAACCCTTCCTGTTTATGGTGAAGCGCAACACTCGCTCGTCACAACCATTCCGTTCGTAAAAGACAACGAATTCGATTACAGCTCGCTCCTATTCTTCCTGGGAGATAAGGCCAAAGATTGGGGATGGTTGGTGTTTATTCCGATTGTAATTTTTATTGTGACCGCTGTTTCAAACGGAGCAAATCTCACGGATGGATTGGACGGCTTGGCAACAGGAACTTCTGCCATCATTGGTGTGACGTTGGCCGCCTTCGCCTACGTTTCTGGTAACATCATTTTTGCCGATTACCTCAATATTATGTACATCCCAGGCTCGGGCGAACTGGTGGTTTTCATCTCCGCGTTCATTGGTGCCTGCATCGGATTCCTGTGGTACAATCAATATCCAGCGCAGGTTTTTATGGGCGATACGGGAAGTCTCGCTTTGGGAGGCATCATTGCCGTTTTCGCGCTAGCAATCAGAAAGGAATTATTGATTCCAATTCTATGTGGCGTGTTTTTGATGGAAAATCTCTCTGTGGTGATGCAGGTGAGCTATTTCAAATACACAAAGAAGAAATTCGGTGAAGGCAGAAGAATTTTCCTCATGTCGCCACTTCATCATCATTTCCAGAAAAAAGGCATGCACGAAGCCAAAATCGTTGGACGGTTTTGGATTGTGGGAATTATGCTTGCAGTACTCACCGTGGTCACACTCAAACTCAGATAATGGCGGAGCGGTTGGTCATATTGGGTGGTGGCGAAAGCGGTGCGGGCGCAGCGTATCTCGGTCAGAAAAAAGGCTACGAGGTTTTCCTTTCTGATAAGGGAAAATTGAAAGACGCGTACGCCAAAAAACTTCGCAGTTGGAAAATCGCATTTGAAGAAGGAAAACATTCCGAGGAAAAAATTCTGAATGCTGATTTGGTGGTCAAAAGCCCAGGCATTCCCGATTCATCTCCTTTGATTCAAGCACTCTTGAAGAAAGGCGTGAAGGTTATATCTGAAATAGAATTCGGCCTGAGATATACAAATGCCAAAATCATCGGCATCACGGGTACCAACGGAAAAACTACCACTACGCTTCTCACCCATCACATGCTAACCAAAGCTGGATTGGATGTGGGATTGGCAGGTAACGTGGGTAAAAGTCTAGCTTGGCAAGTGGCTGACACGGAATTCGATTTTATCGTGCTCGAACTCAGCAGTTTCCAGTTAGATGGCATGTTTGAAAGCCGCATCAATCTGGCCGTGCTGATGAACATCACGCCCGACCATTTGGACCGCTACGTAAGCATGGAAAATTACATCGTTTCCAAGATGCGAATAACTCAGAATCAGACCTCAGAAGATGCTTTCATCTATTGTGCTGATGACGTGAACATCACCAACGCATTGAATGATTCCATGAAGGCAAAACGCTTTCCATTCACGTTCAACGGCAAAGTTGCCGAGGGCGCTTACATCGAACAGAATAATCTCAATATAAACCTCAATAATTCAAACCTAACCATGTCAATCCACGAACTTGCATTACAAGGCAGACACAATTCCTACAACTCAATGGCCGCGGGAATTGTGGGCCGCCTTTTGGAGCTGCGCAAAGACGTAGTCAGAGAAAGTATGAGTGATTTCAGTGCTGTTGAACACCGATTGGAACCAGTCGGGAAAGTTCAGGGCATCGAATTCATTAACGATAGCAAGGCTACCAATATCAACTCCACTTGGTATGCGTTGGAATGTCAGAACACACCCGTTATCTGGATTGTGGGTGGCGTTGACAAAGGCAACGACTATTCTATGGTTGCCGAGTTGGTAAAAGATAAGGTGAAAGCCATCATCTGTCTGGGTACCGAAAACGAGAAGATCCACGCAGCATTTGAGGGAATTGTTGAGACAATTGTGGATACGCAAAGTGCCCTTGAGGCGGTAAAAGCCAGCTATTATTTAGGTAAAAAAGGAGACACAGTACTTCTTTCCCCAGCCTGCGCCAGCTTCGACCTATTTGAGAATTATGAAGACCGAGGCCGTCAGTTCAAAGCTGCCGTTCGATCACTATAAACCTAGGAAATCATCAACCTATGAAGAATAAAAACTGGAATAAGGAAGTGCTGACCGAACAAGAAATGTTCAATAGCCTGCTTGAATTGAGAAAGCAGATTATTGAAGAAAGTGTGTCAGATGTTCAAAGTACGCGTCACCGTCAAGAGTTAATTGGTGTTTGGAACGACATCGAATTTATCAACGATTCAAAAGCTACGAACGTGGATTTGACATGGTATTCGTTGGAGCGATTACAAGGAACTGCGGTGTGGATTGTGGGTGGCCTACAACCTGGTCAAGACTACAGCATGCTAAAGGAACTGGTATCTGATAAGGTGCGTGCGGTGGTTTGTCTTGGCAGAGAAAATGGAAACGTATTCAAGACCTTTTTAACTGATG
Source organism: Flavobacteriales bacterium (assembly GCA_041687875.1). GTDB lineage: Bacteria > Bacteroidota > Bacteroidia > UBA10329 > UBA10329 > UBA10329. The sequence continues at coordinate 2,595 of JBDNJH010000108.1, forward strand.
CAGAAGTAATTGTTGGAGCAAGTACAGCTGATGAAGCCGTGAAAGCTGCGGTGGCACTTGCCAAGCCAGGCGACAAGGTGATTCTTTCGCCAGCGTGTTCTTCTCATGACCTTTTTGAGAGCTACGAAGACCGAGGAAATCAATTCACAAAAGCAGTGTTGCGACTAATTAATAATTAGGAATTAAAAATTAATAATGACCGAAATCCCAGCTCAGTTCAGTAGAACGCGGTTCCTTCTTTGTAAAGGAGGTTTCGAGGAACGAGACGGAGGATTTTTTCAAAATAGCAACAACAAAAACCAACTACACCAAATAGAGGTAATGAACCACCAAATTTTTAATTAAAAAAATGAACGTATTCGTAAGGAAATATCTACAGGGAGACATGGTCATTTGGGCCGTGGTGTTTCTGCTGTCGCTTGTTTCCATACTTGCGGTTTATAGCGCCACCAACAATTTGGCGCACTACAAACATCACGGGAATACCGAATATTATCTGTTCAAACATTTCCTCATCATCGTGTTGGGTTGGGCAATGATTTATGGCATACATAAGGTTCCGTATACTTATTTCTCCCGCGTGGCGCAGATTTTCATTTGGATTTCCATTCCACTTTTGGCAGTCACGCTGATAGCTGGAACCTCAGTAAATTCAGCTTCGAGATGGCTGACTTTGCCTGTCATCAATATTTCGTTTCAGACCTCCGATTTGGCCAAGTTGGCACTCATCGCATTCTTGGCTCGGCAACTTGCCAAGAGACAGGATTCAATGGATGATTTTAAAGAAGGATTCCTCAAGATTATTTGGCCAGTTCTAATTGTTTGTGCGCTGATTCTGCCAGCAAACTTCTCAACGGCAGCAGTGCTTTTCGCCACATCGCTGGTTGTCATGTTTATCGGTCGAGTCAAATTCAAATATTTGGCAGGATTGATTGGTGCCATCTTCCTTTCTGGTGCATTTGTTTTCTTGCTTTCTTTCGCATTGCCGGTAGAGAAAGTTCTTCCTCGTTTTGGAACTTGGAAACAGCGAGTCGAAACCTATATCAGCAATGAGGAAACTCCTGAAACTGCTGATGCTAACTATCAGACAGAGCAAGCAAAAATCGCCATCGCAACAGGTGGCATAACAGGGCTTGGACCAGGAAATAGTGTGCAGCGAAATAGACTTCCAAGCGCGTACGCGGATTTCATCTACGCCATCATCATAGAAGAATGGGGATTCGTTGGCGGCATGGGAATTTTATTCCTCTATCTGATTCTACTCTTCCGCGGACTAAGAATCGTACATAAAGGAACCAGCACTTTCGGAACCCTGCTCGCATTTGGCTGTACGTTCAGCCTCATATTTCAAGCCTTCATCAACATGGCTGTTGCAGTGAATCTATTCCCTGTAACAGGTCAGCCATTACCCCTTTTAAGTATGGGTGGAACCTCCATCTGGTTCACATCCATCGCTATCGGAATGATTTTGAGCGTGAGTAGAAGTCTCAACGAAAAGCCGACATCAGTACCGGCTGATACGAATTACGAATTGGCTACGAATATGACGAATTGAAGATGCTGCAGAACAAAAACATATTGTTCCCGGAGCTGAGTTATCAGATAATCGGTTGTGCCTTTGAGGTTTACAATACGCTTGGTGCGGGATTGCTAGAAAAGCAATACCAGAAAGCGATGTCGCTTGAGTTCAAACAAAAGGGAGTCTCGTTCACCGAACAAACCTATTATCCAGTTGAATATAAAGGAACAAACATCGGCAAGGGATATATGGATTTTCTTGTTGAGGAAAAGGTTGTGGTTGAGTTGAAACGAGGTGACCATTTCTCCAGAACTCATATAAACCAAGTTATTTCCTATTTGAAGTATTCAGGTCTTCAGCTTGGCATTCTCATACATTTCACGGGCGATTCTGTGAAACACAAAAGAATATTGAACATAGAATGAGACCTCAACTAACATATCCTTTAGTTGTGCTGAACTTGAATTCACGTATGGTCTTGGCAGACGGTATTCGTAATTCGTCATATTCGTACACATCTGTAATTCGTATCAGCAAATGAGCGTGCGAATTATCATATCAGGAGGCGGCACGGGAGGACACATCTTCCCTGCTATTGCCATTGCAAATGCGCTGAAGAAACTTCAGTCGGATGTCGAAATCCTATTCGTGGGTGCGATTGGCAAGATGGAAATGGAGAAAGTTCCTGCGGCTGGCTATGAGATAATTGGGCTCAATATTTCTGGCTTGAACCGAAGTAACATGCTCAAGAATTTGGCTTTCCCTCTAAAATTGATTGGAAGCCTGATGAAATCGTTAAAGATTATCAAAGAGTTTAAACCGAATGTGGTTGTGGGTGTGGGTGGTTTTGCTTCTGGCCCTGTGATGTATGCGGCAAGTAGCGTCCGTATTCCTACTGTGATTCAAGAACAGAATTCGTATGCAGGAATCACAAATAAACTACTCGGATCAAAAGCAAAGAAGGTTTGTGTTGCTTACGATGGAATGGAAAAATTCTTCCCTGCCAAGAACATCATCCGTACAGGAAATCCTGTTCGTCAGGATATTCTGAATTTGGAAGGAAAACGAGAAATCGGTCAGAAAACATTCAGCCTTGATTCAAGTAAGAAAACGCTTTTGGTGATTGGTGGAAGTTTGGGTGCACGCTCCATCAACTTGGCGATGAAATCTCACATTGAGGATTTCAAGAAAGCTGATGTGCAAGTGGTTTGGCAAACAGGCAAACTCTTCATTGATGAGGCCAAGCAAGCCGTTGCAGACGCAAATACCACCAACTTCTTTGTGTCTGATTTCATCTACACCATGGATCAAGCTTACGCAGTAGCGGATGTAGTGCTTTCACGTGCTGGCGCGAGCTCGATTTCAGAATTGTGCATCGTTGGAAAGCCATCGGTTTTAGTGCCATTCCCATTTGCAGCTGAAGATCATCAAACCAAGAATGCACAGGCGTTGGTTGATGTGGATGCAGCCATTCTCGTTCCTGATAATGAGGCTGGAACACGAGCCTGTGAAGAAGCATTGAAACTTCTTTCTGACGAAGCAACGCAAGCCAAATTCAGAACGAATATCCAAAAGTTGGCAATGCCCAACGCAGACGAAGACATCGCGAAGGAAATCCTAAAACTGGCGAAAGCGGCATGAGCTCAGAACAGAACATAGCGGTTCTAGACACTCGGTTGTTGACCGAGCTGTCTGCGCTTATTGAACGCGGCAAGCAGGAAGCAACGGCACAGGTCAACAGCACCATGACATTGGTGTTCTGGGAAATCGGGAAACGAATAAACCTGGAAGTCCTTGATAATCAGCGCGCTACGTACGGAAAGCAAATTGTCGCGACAGTGTCACGACAATTGACAGAACTGTACGGACGAGGGTTCACCGAAAAAAGCGTGAGACGAATGATGCAGTTTGCGGAGCAATTCGAAAACCGAGAGATTGTCGCGACACTGTCGCGACAATTGAGTTGGTCGCATTTTATCCTGTTGCTTCCTCTTAAGAAAGATGAGGCTAAAAACTTCTATGCAGAAAGGATTGCCTCAGAAAGATGGAGTGTTCGGGAATTACAGCACAACATCAGTCGCAAGGCATTTGAGCGTACCGAGATTACCGACATCCAATTGCAGAACACACCATTAGCATCAAGGGGAGTATTCAAAGACCCGTATTTTCTGGATTTCCTTGGATTGAAGGAAACCTATTTGGAAGCGGATCTAGAACAGGCCATTCTGCGTGACTTGGAACAGTTCATACTTGAAATAGGCAAAGGCTTCGCATTTGTGGAAAGACAGAAACGAATGATAATCGATGGAGACGATTTCTACCTCGACCTGCTCTTTTACCATCGTTCACTTAAACGACTTGTGGCCATCGAACTGAAACTGGGCAAATTTCAAGCACAGAATAAAGGACAGATGGAACTCTACCTGAAGTGGCTCGACAAATACGAACGGAAAGAGGGTGAAGAAACACCAATAGGATTGATTCTCTGTGCCGAAAACAACAAGGAACAAGTCGAATTGCTGGAAATGCACAAGAACGGAATTATGGTGGCGGAATACTGGACAGAGTTTCCACCAAAAAAAGAGATGGAAGCAAAACTTCATCGCGCATTGAACGATGCACGTGAAAGAATTGAACGGAAACAACTTTATAGTGGCGAATAAGTGAAAGCACTCACCAACATACAAGCTGTCTATCTAATCGGAATCGGTGGTATCGGAATGAGCGCGCTTGCCCGCTACTTTGCCGTTCAAGGCAAAGCAGTTGCTGGCTACGATCGTACTTCGACTGAGTTGACAAAGGAGCTTGAAGCTGCTGGTATTTCGGTTCATTTTGAGGATGACGTGAATGAAGTCTCGGATGAGTTCAAGAATGCTGAAACAACACTGGTGATTTACACTCCTGCTGTTCCAACAAATCATTCAGAGTTAAACTATTTCCGAAACAACGGATTCGAAGTTCTGAAACGCTCACAGGTTTTGGGAGAGCTTTCGAGAACCTACAATACGGTTGCAGTTGCTGGAACACATGGCAAAACAACTACGAGCTCCATCATTGCGCATTTGCTGAAATCTTCATCAAAAGATTGCAATGCGTTCTTGGGTGGAATTTCCACCAATTACGACACCAATTTGCTCACTTCCACAAGTAGCAACTTGATGGTGGTTGAGGCGGATGAATTCGACCGTTCGTTCTTGACACTTTCGCCAGACATCGCTATTGTGACCTCTGTGGATGCCGATCATTTGGACATTTATGGTTCTGCTGATGAAATGTTGAAATCCTTTCACGAATTCACAGAAAAGATAACGGATGATGGAACGCTGATCTATCGTTTTGGTCTTCCTTTCTCAGACACAAAAAAGAAGCATTTCACTTATTCTCTCAGCGAGAAAAGTGATTACTATACTTCCGATCTTTCCATCGAATCAGGTCAATACAGATTCAATCTTCATTCTCCTTCGGGAACGATGAAAGACCTGAAATTCGGAATGTCAGGTCTGCATAATGTCGAGAATGCGATTGCCGCATTTGCAGCAGTCGATCAACTCGGACTATCTGAAAATGAAATCAGAAATGGTTTTGCCACTTACAGAGGGGTTAAGCGCAGGTTTGAAGTGCACATCAACACCAATGAGTTGGTTTACATTGACGATTACGCGCATCATCCAACCGAAATTTCGGCCTGTGTGAATTCAGTCCGAGAACTCTTCCCAGGAAGAAAAGTGAAAGCTGTTTTCCAACCACACTTGTTCAGCAGAACGAAGGATCATATGGAAGAATTCGCGCATTCGTTGAGCACGTTGGATGAAGTGACCTTGCTCGAAATCTATCCTGCACGAGAAGAGCCAATGGTTGGAATTACTTCTTCTGTTTTGCTAGATAAAATCACGGCCAACCACAAGAATCTGCAAAGCAGAACGGCTGTTTTGGACTCCATCACTAGAGAAAATACGGACGTGCTTTTGACCTTAGGAGCTGGCGATATTGACCAATTAGTTTCACCTATTAAAGCGAAACTGCTGTCATGATCAGGAAAATTCTGAACATATCGGTTTTGTTCCTGTCAGTGGCGGGTCTATTTGTTTCGTTGGCGTTCAGCGCACGCGAATCGGACAAAATCCCGTGCAAGAGCATCAAGATTGAGGTAGATAATTCAGGCGGCAATTTCTTTGTGACCAACGATGACGTGCTGGATATCATCTTCAGTAAAGGCGATAGCTTGGTCGGGAGTCCGATTACATCTATTCCAATTGCGGTTTACGAACGCCAAATCACTGCCGATCCATCCGTGAAAAGGGCTGAGGTTTACACCAAGCACAATGGCGTGTTTGCGGTAAAGGTTTATCAACGCGAGCCGATTTTGCGCGTGTTCAACGTGTATGGCGAAAGCTACTATTTAGACAAGGACGGAAACGTGATGCCGACCAGCGACAATTACACAGCTCGTGTACCCGTTGCAAGCGGTTTCATCATGGACAAACAGTTCAAAATGCAACGTTACAACGTGGCAGAAATGACCGACAGCATGAATCAGCGGTCAAATCTAGATGAACTGTTTCAGCTTGCCACTTTCATCAGGAACGATGAATTCTGGAAAGCACAAATTCAACAGGTTCGTGTTGAACCGAACGGAGAATTGACCTTGATTCCAACCGTTGGCGACCATCACATTCTACTTGGAGGAACAGACAAAATGGAACAGAAATTCAAAAAACTGCTCCTATTCTACCGCAAAGGACTCAACAAAACAGGCTGGGATCAATACTCTCACATCAATCTCAAATACAAAGACCAGGTCATCTGTACCAAAAAGAACAGCTAATGGAAAATTCAGACATCGTAGTAGGACTAGACATCGGAACAACCAAAATCGCTTGCATCGTTGGACGCAGGGATGAACATGGCAAGATTGAGATCCTGGGCATCGGCAAATCGGAATCGTTGGGCGTGAGCCGTGGCGTTGTTTCCAATATCGACATGACGGTTCAGTCCATAAAAACCGCAGTTGAAGAGGCGGAGAACAAAACAGGGATTGAGATTAAATACGTGAATGTTGGTATTGCGGGTCAGCACATCAAATCGTTGCAGCACCGTGGCATTTACACACGAGATTCGCTTGATACTGAGATCAGTAAGGAGGATGTCCGAAACCTGATTCGCGACATGTACAAGTTGCAAATGCTTCCAGGTGAGGAAATCATTCACGTGCTTCCGCAAGAATACATCGTGGATAATGAGCAAGGAATTAAGAACCCTGTAGGAATGAGCGGCATTCGTTTGGAGGCCAACTTCCACATCATTACTGGGCAAGTTGCTGCTGGAAAGAACATTCATCGTTGTGCACACAAAGCTGGGTTGCAGGTTACAGAATTGATTTTGGAGCCTTTGGCTTCTTCCGCGGCCGTTCTCAACGATGAGGAAATGGAAGCAGGAGTTGTGCTAGTAGACATAGGTGGTGGAACAACTGACATCGCCATTTTTCAAGATAATATCATCCGCCACACGGCTGTAATTCCTTTCGGTGGAAACATCATTTCGGAAGACATAAAAGAAGGTTGCACCATTATCAAGCATCAGGCAGAACTGCTGAAAGTGAAGTTCGGTTCTGCCTTGGCAACAGAAGCGAAGGACAACGAAATCGTTTCTATTCCAGGATTGAGAGGACGTGAGCCACGTGAGATTAGCTTGAAGAATCTGGCGAGCATCATCCAAGCGCGGATGGAAGAAATTATTGAGCACGTTTATTACGAAATCAAGAACTCTGGTTACGAGAAAAAACTCATTGGAGGAATCGTGGTCACGGGCGGTGGCGCCATGCTGAAACATCTTCCACAATTGATGGAATATGTGACTGGGATGGATGTGCGTGTTGGCTATCCGAATGAGCATCTGGCTGCTGGAAACCCTGACGATGTAACCAGTCCAATCTTCTCAACAGGAGTAGGATTGGTGATGAAAGGACTCGATTTCAAAGATGATTTAGCTGCTCGCGGACTAACCGTTGATGATTGGGCTGAGGGTCGCGAAGGCACGCCAATCGTGAAAAAGGTGATTCCGAAGGAAGAAGAACCAAAAGACACCATTACAGAGGCCGAAGAAGTGGCTGCGGAAGTGGCCGAAGAAAAAAGCTCAAGCAGCCCGTTTGCAGGACTTGCCAATCTCAGAAGCAAGCTTGACAAGTGGATGAATGAGGGAATTGATTGATCTAGAGTAAAAACAGAATAACTACAAACCCAAATAATTAACACTAACCATAAATCGGAGGAAACATGGCTAAGGAAATGATGAATTTCAATCTCCCAAAGGAGGAAAGCTCGATCATCAAGGTGATCGGAGTAGGTGGAGGCGGCTCAAATGCTGTCAACCACATGTACAAACAAGGCATTCGAGGCGTTGACTTCGTGGTCTGTAATACGGACCAGCAGGCGCTCGACATGAGTCCCGTGCCGAAGAAGATTGCGTTGGGCTCTAGCCTAACGGAAGGTCGCGGTGCAGGTGCGCAGGCTGAAGTAGGCCGTAATGCAGCTATCGAGAACCTTGATGATATCAAGGAGATTCTTGGTAAGGATACCAAAATGGTTTTCATCACTGCTGGAATGGGTGGCGGAACAGGAACTGGTGCTGCGCCCGTTATTGCGCAAGCTGCACGAGAACAGGGCATCCTGACCGTTGGCATCGTTACCATTCCGTTCGGATTTGAAGGAAAAAAACGTAAGCTGCAAGCTGATCTTGGCTTGGAAGAATTGAAGAAACACGTAGACACCGTGCTCATTATCTCCAACGATAAGCTGCGCGAGATGTACGGAAATCTGAAACTAAGCGAAGCGTTCGGACAGGCAGATGATGTATTGACAATTGCTGCCAAAGGCATTGCAGAGATCATCACTGTTGAGGGTTACGTGAACGTGGATTTTGAAGACGTTCGTACGGTAATGACCAAGTCGGGTGTGGCCATCATGGGATCGGCAACCACTTCTGGGCCAGACCGTGCCATCAAAGCGGTAGAGCAGGCGTTGGCCTCTCCCCTTCTCAACGACAACAACATTTACGGGGCCAGCAACATCCTCCTGTATATCAGCTCTGGATTGGAAGAAGTTACGATGGATGAGGTTGCGGAAATAACCGATTACATTCAGGAAGAAGCAGGAATGGATGCCGATGTTATTTGGGGTAACGGCACCGATGAAGAGCTTGGCGACAAACTCACGCTTACTGTTATAGCCACAGGTTTTTCTGGGGAGAAACTAGAGCGCGTAACGGGCAAAGAGAATGTGATTCGTCACGTACTTGATCCCCGTGCAAAAGCAGAAACACCGGCATCAGCACCAACAACAGAGCAGAGATCCTCCATCCCTGCTGGACTTTCGCAGCGTCCTGTGCTTTTCGGTACTCCGCAAAACACACCGATTACTCCTGTGGATGAACTGACCACACCTTCAACCAATATGAAGGTAGAGCCAGTTGCTGAAACACTAGTTATTAAGCATTCTCTTTTGGATGATACTATCTCAGAAGAGAAGCCATCTATCATGGCGTTTAAGGTTGATGAAAGCGATGATGAAATCACTGCGTTTCTCGATTCAGAAGCACCTGAAATGAAAGGCGTAAAGGATGGCGAAGAGTTTCCGCTTTACAATGATGATGAGGACGATGATGACGGTGCCGAGTTTGAAATGACTGGCGTATTGGATTCAAATCTTACGGTGCTTGCCGAATCAGACCTCGAACTAACAGCAGAAACCGAAGTGAACGAACTTCCAACAATGGAAGACACGGAGGAAGATGATGAAGAGGAAACCACTGTACCAACTTTCACCCTATTCAAAGGAAGATCTGCATCTGAGCTCACCAAAGATCTTTTTGAAATGGTGGAAGAGGATGAGAATGTGGATGCTGACATCATCACAACGGAAACGGCTACTGAGTTTGAATTCGAACTGAAGCCTGAACTTCCAACTCCGAAGGAAGAGACGAAAACATTCAGTCTGTATGATAATGAACCTGTGAGTCCTGAAAAGAGCTACAACCACGGTTTGACCGAAGAGCCAAAACTCATCACTCGAAGTGAGCCAATCGAAAACCGTGTTGATAACAGCATCGACACGGAAGAAATGCAACGCAAGCAGGCAGAAAGATTGGAGCGTTTAAAAAGCATGAACCAACGTTTCCGTTCGCCAAACAACTTGGCCGAATTGGAAAATGTTCCTGCTTTCAAAAGACGTAACGTGAATCTGCACGACACGCCTCATTCTTCCGAAAGTTCTGTTACACGTTTTGATGTGCGCGATACAGACGAAGAAGACGAGAACGGCAAAAAACGTGG
>JBDNJH010000109.1:0-13275 GCA_041687875.1 Flavobacteriales bacterium
GTATTTCTCAGCTAAGAATTTATTGCCCAAAACATGGTCAATGTGGCAATGCGTGTTTAGCAGTTTTATTGGTTTCAACCCTTCGGATTCAATGAAATCAACGAGCTCTTTTCGTTCGTGTTCATCAGAACAACCTGGGTCGATGATGGCGCAGTTCTTTTCTTCATCCCAAAGCACATAGGTGGTCTCTTGAAATGGGTTGAATGTGAATTTCTTTAGGTTCATGACCGCGAAGGTAACTGTTGTGGAATTCCTTTACGGCCAGAATGGCTCTGAATAGATGTCGAATAAATTTTACCTTGCACCACACTTAAGCTAACAAATCAGAATGAACGCGAAAAAGACCTATTCAAAGCCTCAAGTAAATAAGGTGAAGATTGATAATGAGATTAGCATGGTAATGATGAGTTTTGGCCCAGGAGGGGACCCAGAAAGCTCATTCAAAAAACTGAACCCACTGAGGTGGTGGAAGTAAATTTCTGATTTAAAAGTTCTATCATTATGTCAAAGACCCGTTGAGGGTCTTTGATATTTTTGAAAGAATATGAAAGCCCCTGCTTCCCTGCATTTTTGTCTAGCGATAACGTCATTTGTTATCATGCTAATCGTTTCCCAATGTGCCGTTGCTCAGAACGGCCACAGCGAGCAAATACGCTCTGTCATTGATTCATATTTGAAGCTTGAGGCTTCAAAAGCAAACGTTTCAGGCAAGCAGGAGTTGGAATGGATTGTGTCTGACGCATATTTGGATAACGCGACAGGGAATTCCTTCGCATACATTCAGCAGAGATATCATGGCATTCCCATTTTTAACTCGGTAAGTGTTTTTGTTATCAAGGATGACGAGGTTATTTACGGCCAGCCAAGGTTGAATTATGATCTGTCTGGCCCAACGGGATCAACGTCACAAATAAGCCCTGAAAATGCCATTTATTCAGCCCTAAAACATCTCAAGCGCGAACGACCAGCTCAGCTTACGGATCTCGGAAATTCCAAGAAAGGTCACTTGAGGTTTGAAGCGAATGATGTTTCAGCCTCACCGATAGTCGCGCACCTCACTTGGGTCTCTTTCAACGAAACATTGGTACTTGCTTGGAACATTGATATCGAAATGAAAGACGAGCCGCACTGGTGGAGTATTCGAGTTGATGCCCTCACGGGTGATTTCATTGAAAAGAACGATTTTACGGTAAACTGTAGTTTTTCCGAATCTGGATATCACGCTCATTCTTGTGATGAACAAACTACTATTGATGACAGACTGCTGGCGTCTCCAGCGGCACCAAGTCCGCCCGGACCAGCCTATAACGCGTATCCGCTACCTGTAGAATCACCAACCTTCGGAAGTCGGAGCCTATTAACCAATCCAGCAGATAATTCTTCTTCACCTTTTGGATGGCACGACACGAACGGTGCCTCTGGCGCTGAATACACTATCACCAGAGGAAATAACGTTTACACCTACGAAGACGCTGACAACGACAATCTTCCAGGTTACTCTCCCGATGGAGGTGGGTCTCTGAATTTCGATTTTAGTATTACTCCGAATGTTGCGCCTACGGTGAACACAGATGCCGCACTCACAAATATGTTCGTTCAGACAAACGTGGTGCACGATGTACTTCACCATCTTGGTTTTGACGAAGCGGCCGGTAATTTTCAGGAGAATAATTACGGGAATGGAGGAGCAGCTGGAGATGTTATTCTAGCCGAAGGCTTTGACGGAAGCGGAACCAATAACGCTAATTTCAGCACACCGCCAGATGGTTCGTCACCACGGATGCAAATGTATCTCTGGAATTCTGTCCCTTCCGGATGCGCATCGCTAAACATTGCTTCTGCAAGTTTTACTGGCTCAATGACTGTTGGAACAGGGGATTTCACAGCTTCTGGATCTGTTACCGCAGATTTGATTTTGGCTAATGATGGTGTTGGCACGACTTCAGATGCTTGCACCAATATTGCAAACAGCGTTACAGGTAAGATTGTGGTTATTGATAGAGGCTCGTGTTCATTTGTAAGCAAGGCACAGAGAGCAGAAGCAGCCGGAGCCGCTGGGGTAATCATCGTGAACAACGTGGCTGGAATTGCGTCCAATATGACTGGAAGTCCTGTTGTGGGTATTCCATGTCTCTCTGTGTCGCAAGCGGATGGCGATATTCTCAAAGCCGCACTCTTGGCCGGAACAGTTCAGGGTACGCTTATCGCTTGTGCTGCTGAAACATTCGACAGCAATTTCGACAATGGAATCATCGTCCATGAATTTGGCCATGGAGTTTCTAGTCGCCTTACGGGAGGCCCATCCCAAGCATCCTGTCTAACCAATGTAGAACAGGCGAATGAAGGCTGGAGCGATTGGTTGGCACTTATGCTAACCATCGAACCTGGAGACGTGGGTTCGGACGCCCGCGGGGTGGGAAGTTATGTAATGAATCAAGCAGCAACTGGTGGTGGCATCCGTTGATTTCCATATTCTACGGATATGAGTGTGAATCCTCAAACGTATGGCAATCTGGCAACCAGTGCAAACATTCATCAAAAGGGAGAAATATGGTGTGATGCAGTTTGGGATATGTCATGGCTTTTGATGGATGACTTTGGTTTTAGTAGTGATCCAACGTTAGGAACTGCTGGAAATAATATTGCGATTCGCTTGGTACTCACAGGAATGAAATTGCAGCCTTGCTCGCCAGGGTTTCTCGATTCGCGCGATGGTATTTTAGCAGCAGATGCGCTTCTTTATGGTAGCGCACACAAAGCCCTTATTTGGCAAGCATTTGCTAGAAGAGGCATGGGCTGCAGCGCTGCGCAAGGAAGCGCAAACGCCATTGGAGACGAAACAGAAGCATTTGATGAGCCTGAAACCTACTATTTGGATGCCGATGATGACGGTTTCGGAAACCCATCTTCGGTTCAGCTAGCCTGTTCGCAGCCTTTTGGATACGTTACAAATGCTGATGATTGCGATGATTCAGATAATCAGTTCGGTCCGTGCATCATGTGGACGGGAACAACGAATTCCATTTGGGAAACAGGAACAAATTGGTTGGGAAACGTGATTCCGAATGAGATTGATGATGTTCTCATTTCCTCAATACCTACAAATCAACCTCATATATCTTCTGCCCCAGGCAGTCCGGCAGTGTGCAACAATTTAAAAATACAAAGCGGGATTCTCACCGTTAATTCTGGAAAGGCTCTGACCATAAATGGTAAGACAATAAATGATGGAACCATTTTAATTAAGGCAGATGCCACAGGCATCGGTTCGCTTATCACCAACGGAACCATAACTGGTGCAGGGGTTGCGCAAATGGAGCAATACCTAACAGGTTCTGGGGGAGCTACACCTAACGGATTGTTCTACTATGTAAGTAATCCAGTGGAAGGCGCCACAACCGCTACCTTCAACCTTGCCATTGGCAACAAACTATGGTACGCCAATGAAATGACGCAAGGCTATGTGCAGCTGTCAACAACACCGTCAGCAATGCCCGCAACAGTGGGCTATGTGGCCAGAATGGGCGCTACAGGAGTCGTCACGTTCAGTGGTTCCAAATTCAATACTGGAAGTTATACTACAGCCGAGCTAGACCGCACAGGAACCACCGAGGTTAATCGAGGCTATAACCTAATGGGAAACCCTTATCCAAGCACTGTAAACTGGAACATGGTAGTTGACCCCAATCTGGAAACCAGCATTTGGTTTCGCGTACACAATTTGAGCAACAGCATGACTTTCGACACGTACAATACCCAAAGCGGCATTGGCACCAACAACAATGGAAATGGTGATGTGTCGGGATTCATTGCGCCCACGCAGGGTTTCTGGGTACGGGTAAAGTTGGATGGTTATCAAGGCCAGTTCGACTTTACCAACGCCATGCGAAGCCACGGCACACTGGCTGGTATTTACAAAGTAGCTGCGGAAGAAGGAATGATTAGAATTGCTCTTTCAGATGGTACTGTGAGTGACGAACAAATTGTAATGTTCAATCCATCAGCCCAAAGCGGATATGAGGATTTTGATTCACAAAAATTCTGGTCAAGTAACGTACCTCAGTTGTACAGCAACCTTGCAGAAGACACGTTGACGATAAACGGACTGAACAACCCACTTTCTACACCTACTGTTGATTTAGGAGTGAAGGTGCCAGCCCAAGGAGACTACACGCTTAACGCTACGAGCATCACGTTTACAGAAACGCCCGTTCATTTAGAAGATAGAATGCTCGGATTTTTCCAAGACCTGAATGTAAACCCAGTTTATGCTTTCACTTCAGATGCTGGTAATATCGGAGATAGGTTTGTACTGCACTTTTCTACTATTACGGCTATCAGCGAAGCAGAAAACAACATCAATGTGTTCTCTATTACCAATGCACTTCATGTAAACCTGAGCAATGCTGAAACAGGAACAATTACTGTGCTAGATATGAGCGGAAGAACGGTTCACAACCAAGCAATCAACTCAGACAGAACGGTTATCAACCTTAATACAGCAGCAGGAATTTATGTTGTTCAGGTAGAGACCTCAGCACAAACCATCACTCAAAAAATAAGCATCCAATAACCTCAGTACAATGAAAAAGACAGCAAAAAAGAGTTACACAAAACCAAGCGTAACCAAGGTGAAGATTGATAATGAGATTAGCATGGTAATGATGAGTTTTGGCCCAGGAGGAGACCCAGCAGCATCCATCTCTAAAATGCTTAACCCACTGAGGTGGTGGAAGTAGATTTTAGAATCAGATTATTTGCAACGAAAGGATTCGGAAACGAATCCTTTTCTGTTTTAGTTTGTAGTCCATAAGCGTCCACCATGAATCTGAAGAAATTGCAAGAAAGAAAACCTCAAATGGCCGCTAAGGTTGTTGGTAGCGAGACCGTATTAGTACCGCTGCAGAGCAACGTAGCCGATTTGAGTGAAATGTTTACACTCAATGAAGTCGGTTCTTTTATCTGGGAAAAACTTGACGAGACCGAATCGGTTGAAGAATTGGTAGAAGCTGTCGTTTCAGAATTTGAAATTGACAGGGAAACTGCCAATACCGATGTGAACTCGTTTCTCACCGAACTTGAAGCTTTTCTAGCAAAAGAGTAAATGAGAAAGAAGTTTCTCCGAATTGCAGATTTCATTATTGAGATTAACCAAAAAGACGCAAGTCCAATTGAGTTGGACGAAGGCTATGAGCCGTTTGTGGTTGAGCTTGACGGAATCCAACCTGATTTGATTGTGAGTGCCTACGGTCGGTTGACGGATGAAGAGATTTCAACAGGAAAATTGCTCTACAGCGCCCAAATGCCTGAAGGCGAACTTTGGAATGTTTCCCAATGTGGAGAAACATACATTTTCAACATTTTTGATGCGGAATCTCCTGGAACCTTGCAGCAGATTTGTACTACAAACAGTCTTTTTCGTGAGTGGAACGTTTATATGGTATCCAAGACGGATAAGAATTCTTCCATTGAGCCGCTTAAATACCCGCTTGGTCCTTTGCTGATGTATTACCTCACCGTAAACCACGATGCGATTATGATTCATGCATCAGGCATTTCTGACAATGGCCTTGGGCGAATTTTCACAGGCGTTTCTGGCAAAGGAAAAAGCACCATGGCCAGAATTTGGTTTGAAGAGGGAGCTGAAGTCCTCAATGATGACCGATTGATTATCCGAAAGGAAAAGGACGGCTACACAATTCACAATACTCCGATGTTCTATGCTGATAAGCCGCGTTCATCCAAGTTCAATGCCGCTTACATCATTCGCCATGAAACGGAAAACGTATTGGAAAAATTGAGCGGAGCCATGGCTGTTTCTTCAATTGCTGCCAACTGCATTCAACACGGATACGACCGGAAAATGGTAGAACATCATCTCAATTTCCTTTCGGAAATGGTGAATGAAATTTCCGTGCAATCGCTCGGATTTGTTCCAAACAAGTCGGTTGTTCAGGCGGTTAGAGCCCATGATGTCTGAGAATCGAATACTTGATTCTGGTGAGGCCAAGGAACTAGGTCGAAAACTGCTGAACGATGGTCATCAAGTCCAGTTCAAACTGGGTGGAAATAGCATGTTTCCATACTTGCGTGATGGCGAGGTGGCAGTCACGGTTCGTATTCCTGCCGACCAACTGAAAGTCGGTCAAGTAATTGTTTTTGAGCAGAATGGCCGATGGATTGCCCATCGGCTTGTTGAAATAATTCAGACCAAAGAAAGATCCAATTACGTGGCGCAGGGCGATAGCATTATGAGGCCAGACGCTCCAATTTCGGAAGATGCTTACATGGGAGTGGTCATTGGTTTTTTACGCAATGGAAAACAGCATGAAGTTGATTTTGGCCAAGAATTCTACAGCAAGATCATGGTCTCATTGCGCCCATTCCCGCAGTTTCTCATCCGTCTTTTTCTAAGGATAAGGAATCGCTTGAGGAAGTTTTGAGTTCAGCGTAACTGATTCCGAAACTTGCTTATCAAAGCAAGAATCATTTTTTGGGATAGTATCAACACGCGAAGGAGGTACCATGGAAGTAACCAAGTTCCTTCCTTCAACTGAAAATGTCTGTGCATGAATACCGGTCGCGGAAAGGCATATCCTAGAATGTACTTAAACTTGGGTAAGAGCCCATCGAGTTGGTTTAATTGGCCTATTGAACGGGAAACCGTGTGTTGTGTCTTCTGAGAAATCTGGTTGGAATCCCCAGTGAGAAAGCTCGAAAATCTTGTGTCAAGAGTCAAATTTGACGCGTAATCAAGAAAAAACGAGTTGGGAATTTCTGTTCTCCAATACTTAGCGCAGAGCCATAGGATTTCGGAAACCTCATTCAAACAGTTATATTTTTGAGATGCCGCTCGGAAATATTTCCAATCGAACAAGTCCTTGTATTTCTCTAGCAGTTCGCGGATGTCACAAAAGCTCAATACTTTCAGTTCGCTGCCCACCAAGTGTTTGTGAAGATGCAGACACAGATGCTGTAGCAGCATTTCGGGCGAGAATTGATGAATCGTACCTCCGCAGAAATCCGCTTTTTCGGTCAGTATCCAAAGCTCCTGTTCACTGATTTTCGCGCCTTGATTCCGGTTATAGAGATGCGTGTGCAGTTCAACAGTCACCCCATTCTGAAAGAATGTATAGGGATGGGCAGGAGAAAACTCTTCGTTTTCTAGTTCAGAACGCAGCTCCGCTTTTTTGACAGACCAGCCATCGTTTTCCATCATTTGTATCATGGCATCAACATCCTTAGACCGGATTAAGATGTCAATATCGCTTAGGTGACGAAGGCCTAAATCGTGATAGAGCGTGTCCGCCAGATAAATCCCCTTCAGCGGAACGCAATCAATTCCCGCCCCATTCAGCTTACGGAGCATTGCGCCAAAGGACTCATAAAATCGTATGTTGCGTACCAACACTTGATTGTAAGAGTTGCTTAGAAAGGAAAGGACTTTCTGAGGAATCTGTTCTTGATACTCCGCCAGATTTTTGTGGAGGATAGGCGCAAGGTGAGTGCCAGCACATCGTTCCGAGAATAAATCCCAATTTCGAATCTGCGAAATGAGCGAAACGACTTCAGCTTTGTCAGCTTCCGTTGGATGGAGTTTACTGGCAAGAAGTAGCAGATTAAACACAGCTTCACCATCACCAAACTGACCAGAAAAAGCAGAATTTGACATTTGCATGCAATGATAACTAAGTCGATTGAAGAATTTCTTTGCAATCAGTTTTGTCATCGGATACCCAATGCACTATGGCGTGCTTCTCACCGAAAGGTAAAATGGCCGTCCGTTTACATACTATTTCGCCATCTAGGTTGTTTAAACGTCAAGTTCCTTAGGAACTAGAAAACGTATCTTTACGTCCCTTTGAAAATGAGGAATAACCATAGACATTCCATAGGCGTAACTGCCAATTGGTTCTCCGCCATAAGCGTGGCACTGCTCGTCTTGGTTGCCAATTCAACATTCGCACAGTTCTACAACGGTTCTCAGATGGAATTCGGTAAAAACCGAGTTCAGTATGAAAAAACCGACTGGTTTTTCTATCGTTTCGATCGTTTTGATGTCTATTTCTACCAAGGAGGCGAAAAACTTGCCGAATACACCATGCGGGCCAGCGACAGAGCCATTCATGATTTGGAAAAGACGTTCGATTACACGCTTGACAAGCGCATACAGGTAATTATTTACAACAAACTTTCTGAGCAAAAACAGAGCAATATTGGCCTTGTAACAGATCAGCAGTACAACACAGGCGGCATAACCACTATAGTCGGCTCAAAGCTCATTCTCTATTTTGATGGTGATTACAAGAACTACGAAGAGCAGTTGAGAGCGGGGTTGGCGCGCGTCATGCTCGATCAGATGATGTATGGCGGAAGTTTTAAGGATGTAATTCGCAACAACACGCTTCTAAATCTTCCAGAATGGTATGTTGAAGGGCTCGTTTCTTATCTCTCTACCGAGTGGAACACAGAGGTGAATAATGAAGTGAAAGATGCCGTATTGAGTGGGCGTTGGGAGAAATTTGGGCAACTCACAGGAAAGGATGCGCGGTATGGCGGACACTCCATCTGGAAATATGTGGTAGAGAGCTATGGCACATCTGTCATTAGCAATATCCTTTATATGACCCGCGTAAGTAGAAATGCCGACAACGGATTTCTGTTCGTACTCGGAGTTTCTTTAAAAAACCTTGCTGCAGAGTGGCTTAACTATTACGATACCATGTATTACAAACAGGATGCAAAGCAAAGTCTTCCTGAAGGAAAACCGCTGAACCGTGTCCGAAAACGTGCACAGCCTTATTGCGCCATCGAACATCCTAAATTGAGCCCAGATGGACGAAAATTGGTTTATGTGTGGAACGACATGGGTAAGATTCGCGTTAAGCTGCATGATATTCAGGCCAAGAAAAAGAAGACAATTTACCGCCAAGGTTATCGGGCATATACAACGCAAGATCACAGTTACCCTATTGTGGCGTGGCATCCGAGCAACAAACTCGTTTCCATTATTACAGAACACAAAGGCAAGATTAAGCTGATTCTTTACAATCTCGAAACCAAGAAGCGAGACACACGCGAACTGTTCAATTTTGAGAAGATTCTTTCGATGGATTATTCAGATGATGGACGCGAATTCGTGTTCTCAGCTGTGCAATTAGGCCAGTCGGATGTGTATATCTACAACATCATTTCCAATGTGTATGAGAAGTTGACGGATGATATTTTCACCGATGTGGATGCACGGTTTATGGACCGTTCGCGAAAGGTTATTTTTAGTTCAGATAGGAACAACGATACCATTAAGCAGTTTGATATGAAGCTGCTTCCGCGAAATCTGAACCACGATATTTTCATCTATGACCGCGATGCCAACGAGCAGACGTATCGGAGAGTAACGAATACGCCTTTCGTTGATGAGCTTGCCCCAATGGAATATGACGGAAACAGCCTTTCCTATCTCAGCGATGAGCAGGGCGTTTTCAATCGCTACCTCGCAGAACTAGATAGCAGCATCGCGTACATCGACACCAGTATTCATTACTCCTATTTTACCCGTTCTCGGCAGTTGAGCCAGTATCCTCGTAGTATTAGGGAATATGATGTTGATACGGTAAATGGCAAAATTGCGGAGGTCATTTTTGCCAAGGGAAACTACAGATTGACTTTGAAGGATAGAGATGCGGAAAAGGCAGAAGTATTGACCGAGGTAGGTTATTCTGGTTTTAAAAACAAGGCAGCCGAAGCACCTCAAAAGAAGAAAAAACGGACATCTATTCTGGTTGAAGAAAAGAAACCGTTGGTTGTGCAAGAACAACCGAAAGAGAAGCCCAAAGACACCAAGCCACGCAATCCGGGCGAGATTGATATTTACGATTATCAGTTTAATGCAGAAACCGATAGAAGCGAAGCGGATAATGAAGAAGAAGAAAAAGTGGAGGAATCTCCCCGTTTGCTTTCAGACGAACCAAGGTCGCGCAGAGATAAGAAGCGGGAGCAGGTAATGGCGCGTATTGATAGTTTACATGCGGCATTGGAGGCAATTCAAGATGTCCCTATCGAGATGCAACTCCCTCCACAACGGAATTACGATGTGGCCTTTAAAAGTGAGTACGTGGTTACACAGCTCGACAACGCATTTGTCAACAGCACCTACCAAACCTTCACAGGAGGCGGTTCGTTCAACAATCCGGGACTGAACGGCTTTTTTAAAACCGGCATTACCGATATTTTAGACGATTACAAGGTGGTTGGCGGATTCCGTCTCACTGGAAACCTCAACACCAATGAAGTGTTCGTTTCTGCTCAGAACTACAAGCGAAGATTCGATAAGCAGGTTGTTTTTCACAGACAATCCATCGAAGATGTAATTTCGTTTTCTACCGTAGCACAGGTTTACACCTACACGCTTACCTATAAGGTGAGTTATCCGTTTAGCGATTTTTCTGCTCTTCGCGGAAACGTACTTGCACGGAACGACCAAACTATCTACAAAAGCACATCCGACCGTAACCTCGAACGGCCAGACGATGTGCAGTGGACAGGTGGACTTAAACTGGAATATGTGTTTGACAACACGCTACCGATGGGATTAAACCTATACCGGGGAACGCGGCTAAAAATTTTCGCAGAGTATTTTCAAGAGGTAGACAAAGAGGCGAAAAATCTTTTTGTTGTAGGTCTTGATGCACGTAACTACATCAAAGTGCACCGAGAATTGATATGGGCAAATAGGGTGGCCGCAAGTACCTCGTTTGGTAATCAGAAAATTGCCTATTTCCTAGGCGGAGTAGACCAATGGATACTTCCTACCTACAACAACGATATTCCGGTTGATTTTAGTCAGAACTATGGTTTTCAGGCATTGGCCACCAACATGCGAGGCCATCCTCAAAACATCCGAAACGGAAACAGCTTTGCGGTCGTCAATAGCGAATTGCGCTGGCCCATCTTCCGATATCTCATTAATCGTCCCATCAAGTCCAACTTCATTTACAATTTTCAAATTGTAGGGTTTGGAGATATTGGCACAGCTTGGACCGGACTGCATCCCTTCTCCGATGAGAATTCACTCAATCGGGAAGAGATTCAGCAGGGCTCTGTACTCATTACAGTCCAAAACCGAAGGGAGCCGATTGTTGGCGGTTTCGGACTTGGTGCAAGAACCAAATTCCTAGGTTATTTTATCCGTATAGACTACGCTTGGGGAGTGGAGAACCGCAAGATTAACGATGGTCTATGGTACTTTTCTTTGAGTATGGATTTTTAGTATGACCGAACTTAATACACCCAAAATGACCCTCACAACCATCCTCATTCTCCTGCTCATTGGTGTAGCAGCAGGAACACTCAGTGGCTTTGTTGGAGTTGGTGGGGGAATTCTCATCGTGCCGGCTTTGGTGTTTTTTCTAGGTTACGGTCAGCACATGTCTCAGGGCACCAGCCTTGCCATGATGATACCACCCATCGGAATTTTGGCAGTTTACAATTACTACAAGGCTGGGCAGGTCAATCTGGGAGCAGCCGCCATTCTTTGTATCACTTTTTTTATTGGAGCATATTTCGGTAGCAAATTATCCATTTCAATCGACCAGAAAGTGGTGAAAAAGGTGTTTGGTGGGGTAATGCTGCTTGCGTCTCTCAAAATGTTGATAGGTAAATAATGAAGGAACGAATCAAACTTATCGTTGCCGAAAATGCAAGTGAAATACTTGATATACGCAGACATCTACATGCCAATCCAGAACTTTCTTTCAAGGAATATGAGACAAGCAAGTATGTTACAGCAGCCCTTGATAGGTGGGGGATTCCGTACAAAAATGGGTTTGTTGAAACAGGAATTGTAGTACATATCGAAGGCAAGAATCCATCATCTAAAGTAATTGCGCTGCGCGGAGATATGGATGCGCTTCCAATCTTGGAGGCCAATGATGTTCCGTATAAATCAAAGAATGAGGGCGTAATGCATGCATGTGGTCATGATGTGCATACTTCGTGCGTGATGGGTGTGGCAAAAACGCTTCATTCCCTACGCGATGAGTTTGAAGGAACAGTGAAGATCATTTTTCAACCGGGCGAGGAGCGATTGCCGGGTGGAGCATCGCTCATGATTAAAGAAGGCGCGTTGGAAAACCCAAAGGCCAGCTCGATTGTGGGTCAACATGTTTTGCCCGAATTGGAAGTAGGAAAGGTCGGATTTCGTTCGGGAATGTATATGGCATCTGCCGATGAGGTCTATTTTACAGTGACAGGCAAAGGCGGCCACGCGGCCTTACAGCATTACCTTATCGACCCAGTTCTCATTACGTCTCACATTATTGTGGCCTTGCAACAACTTGTCAGCCGAAGATGCAAACCGGGTGTTCCATGCGTGCTTTCGTTTGGAAGCGTTCATGCCAATGGTGCAACAAACGTGATTCCCAATGAAGTTCAGGTTCAGGGAACATTCCGTACTATGGATGAAGAATGGCGCAAGGAAGCACATCGCATCATGAAAAAAATGGCCGAAGAAATGGCATCTGCAATGGGTGCCAGTTGCGATTTCAGAGTAGATGTTGGCTATCCGTTTGTCTATAATGATGAAGTCTTAACCGCTTTTGCGCAAAAGGCTGCCAAGGATTACCTCGGAGAAGAAAATGTGGTTGACCTCGATATGCGTATGACGGGCGAGGATTTCAGCTTCTATACGCAGCACATGCCCGGCTGTTTTTACCGACTAGGTGTTGGAAATCAGTCCAAGGGAATTACATCTGGTCTACACACTCCAACTTTTAATGTGGACGAGAAGTGTTTGGAGGTAGGCACTGGGCTGATGGCATACATCGCTTATCAGCAACTTACTTCTCAGTAAAAAAGCAGATAATTCTTTTTCAATACTTGTTCTCTCGTTTTTGGATTTAGGAACTTTATGCTGAGATTCTGTACCTCAAAATTGGGTAGAATGGAATCCCTTTTGGGCTTCATCCCGAAGGAGAGAAGTTCCTGATAGCGAGCCTCATTGGCATAAACCACTGTGCCCGGCTTGATGGATTCAATGGTGGAGGCGGCATCCTGTTTCCACGGAATAATGCGCTGGGCGTAAAAGTCCAACGCCCTTCCGCCTGTCGAGAATCCGAAGAATTGTCCGTCAGACAGTTCGCTTTCTGCCACCCATTTTCCCACCTGAGCATTGGCCTGATAGGGCAATAGTTGAGGGTAGAAATGTAAGTTCAATCCAAGCCCAATGGCAATAGCCATAACGAATGTAGGCGCCATAATCTGCTTGACACGGTAGGA
>JBDNJH010000110.1:0-4063 GCA_041687875.1 Flavobacteriales bacterium
TACAGTAAATAACATACCTGTACTTTCTACTCTTCCATACCTAGAAGGATTCGAGTCTGGACCAGCAGGTTGGGTTACAGGTGGTGATTTCAGTTCATGGGAACTAGGAGACCCTGAGGGAGTATTCATCGATACGGCAAATTCCGGCATCAACGCATGGGTTACCAACCTCACAGGAGATTACGCGGTTAGTGAGCAGTCTTACATAGAGTCTCCTTGCTTTGACTTCTCGTCTCTTGCAGTTGACCCAATTCTCGAGTTTGCTCAGATTTTTGAGACGGAAAGTTGCTGCGATGAAGGTTATGTTGACATTTCGTTCGATGGTGGAACTACTTGGACAAGACTTGGCCTATCGGGAGAAGGAGAAAACTGGTATAATAACACATTCAATAACTGGTGGAATGGAACATCAGGTCCTGCAACCGAATGGAGGAATGTTAGACATCTTCTTGATGGAGCAGCTGGCGAAAGCTCAGTGAAAATCCGATTCGTATTCAGCTCAGATGGCTCTATAGAAAATGATGGGTTTGGAATTGATGATATTAGCATAACAGAACAACCAGCCATAAACAGTGAGGTTACGGCAATCGTTTCGCCTCAATCAGGTTGTGGACTTACAAGCATAGAGGCTATTCAGATTCACGTAACCAATCTTGGTTCTACTGTTATGGATTCGGTCATTATTGGATTCAGTCTTGATAACGGAACTGTAGTATCTGAAGTATTCAACAACAGCATTGCAGTTGGTGGTGATTCTATATTCACATTGAGCCAAACAATCGACCTGAGTGTTAATGGCGATTACGAACTTGTAGTATGGACTTCAACTGTTGATGATGGAGATACCTCAAACGACACATTGAGCGTTACCATTACTAGTGTTCCAACCGTTTCAAGCTTCCCATACTTAGAAGATTTTGAAACTGGAACCAACGGCTGGACAAGTGGTGGAGTAAATTCAACTTGGCAGTTTGGTGATCCTGAAACAGCGTTTATCGACACTGCTAATTCTGGAGTAAACGCTTGGGTAACTAACCTTACAGGCAACTACGTAATCAATGAAGATTCTTATGTTGAATCGCCTTGCTTGGATTTCAGTTCATTGAGTGCTGATCCGCTTCTGAGCTTTGCAGGAATATTCAGAACAGAATCTTGCTGTGATGAAGGTTGGGTTGATATTTCGTTTGATGGCGGTACAACTTGGACAAAACTTGGTGCAGCTGGCGAAGGAGAAAACTGGTACAACGATGCATTTGACGACCAATGGAATGGTACTTCTGGTGCCGCCAACGACTGGCTAACTGCCGAACATCTTATGGATGGCGCAGCAGGACAATCAAGCGTTAAAATCCGTTTCGTTTTTAGTTCTGACGGTTCAATAAATGATGATGGATTCGGTTTGGATGACATCTCCATCCGTGCTCAACCAGAATTCGATTTGGAAGTGGTTTCTTTCGATGCCCCAAGAGATGGATGTCAATTGGGCGAAGAAGCTATCATCTTCACGGTTTACAACAATGGTTTGCAAGCAGTTACTGCATTCGATTATGGATTTAGCGTAGATGGTTCACCAGCTCAAACAGAAACCTACTCAGGAGCGAGTATTGCAAGTGGAGCTACGGCTAGCATCACTTTCTCAACAGAATTGGCGGATCTTACAATCGAAGACGTTTATAGCATTGATGTTTTTGTTTCCCTAGTTGGAGATGAGGACAACAGCAACGACTCGCTGTTTGGCAGCATCGTAGAAAACTTTGGTTCTAGCACACCGATTTCTCAATCTCAGAATGCAGTTGTGCCAATTCCAGATTCGAGTCCAGTTGGAGCAGCTTCTGAAATTTTCTTCTGTGGTCTTCCTCCTGCATTGGATGGATGTCTTGAGATTGATAATGTGACTATTGACTCTATTGCGCATACTTGGTTGAGCGACCTTGATATCTATCTCGTATCGCCTGCAGGCGACACATTGGAGTTAAGCACTGGTAATGGTGGTAGTGGCGACAATATGTCTAACGTTGTGTTTAGCGATACTTCTAGCAACGACATCACGCTTCAAGCAACCGACATATTGCCGGGAATCTACCACACAGAAAATCCAGAAGGTTTCGCAAGCCTTTATGATGGTCAGAATCCGAATGGTGCGTGGTCGCTATTGGCGTATGATAATTTTGGTGGAGACGTTGGAAGCATTATCGGATGGTCTATGACGTTTGTTGACAATAGCCCAACGCCACAGTTAGCCTACACAGACACTACCATCTGCCTTACGCAAGTACTGTCTGTCACTTCCGACCCTTACGATTCTTATCTATGGAGTACCGGAAACAACTCTCAGACAGCACAACTTTTTGGCAATGTGCTTGGATTGGGAACGCATGAGATATTCGTGACCGTTGACCAAAATGGCTGCTCTGGCGTAAGTAATTCTTTCACGCTTACGGTTAGTGCCTGCACAGGCATCTCTGAACTCGGAAACCTAACCATCGATGTTTATCCGAATCCTTCAAATGGTCAGATTGTTCTTGACATCAACGGAGATAGCGAAGGATTTGCCATGATAGTGGTTGACGTGAATGGAAAACTGGTTTACTCAGAGCGAATTGCTTCGGTAAACAGTAATCTTCGCAAAGCCATCGACCTGAGCAATCTTTCAAAAGGAATATATTTCCTAAAGTTGGAAGACGGAACGGAGTCAATTGCTAGAAAGTTGATTATTCAATAACTACCATCTAAGACCTTGAAGGTCTTTTCTCGAAGGGCGTCCCGATTTATCTGGACGCCCTTCTTAATTTTAACATATCAACCTCTTCACAACTCCATCCATCAAATAAAACTAAACACCAACGAGAGCAATGCTGGTAATTGTAACGGGATTTGTTTAAGTATCAGCAGAATAAATCCCTAAACGCAAGCTACCTTCGTGCGCTCATTTTTAGATGAAAACATGTGCGGAATTGTAGCAGTATTTGACATTAAAGGAGATAGCCAAACCCTTAGGTCACAAGTGCTTGAGATGGCTAAGAAAATCAGACATCGCGGACCAGATTGGTCGGGTGTGTTTTCGGATGACAAGGCCATTCTCGCGCATGAGCGATTAGCCATTGTGGATCCGACTTCTGGCGGTCAGCCACTCATTAGCGAAGACGGAAATTTGATTTTGGCGGTGAATGGTGAGATTTACAATCATCAGGGAATTCGTGCGCGACTTGCTTCCAAGTATAACTTTCAAACGCAGTCGGATTGCGAAGTAATCTTAGCTCTTTATCAAGAAAAAGGAGTTAATTTTCTGGAAGACCTGAACGGCATTTTTGCGTTTGCGCTTTACGACAAGGTCAAGGGCACCTACATGATTGGTCGCGATCACGTTGGCATTATTCCTTTATACCAAGGTTGGGATGCAGAAGGCAATTTCTATGTTGCTTCTGAACTGAAAGCTTTGGAAGGCGTCTGCAAAAAGATTGAGCTTTTTCCTCCTGGACATTATCTATCGAGCACAGATTCGGTACCAACTAAATGGTACAACCGGGATTGGACTGAGTTTGAAAACGTAAAGAACAACACGAGTGATTCGGAAGCGCTTCGTAATGGTTTGGAAGCCGCAGTGCACCGCCAGTTGATGTCGGATGTGCCTTACGGAGTGTTGCTTTCTGGCGGATTGGACTCATCCATTATTTCAGCCGTGGCTAAGAAATTCGCTGCCAAACGCATTGAATCGAATGATCAATCGGCTGCGTGGTGGCCGCAATTGCATTCGTTTTCTGTGGGCTTGAAAGGAAGTCCAGATTTAAAATTCGCGAAGGAAGTTGCCGACCATATCGGAACGGTTCATCACGAAATCAACTTCACCATTCAAGAAGGATTGGATGCTATCCGTGATGTAATCTATCATTTGGAAACGTATGATGTGACTACGATTCGTGCATCAACACCAATGTATTTGATGGCACGAGTCATTAAATCAATGGGCGTAAAAATGGTTCTTTCGGGAGAAGGTGCTGATGAGATTTTTGGTGGTTACCTCTACTTCCACAAGGCGCCAAATGCGGAAGAATTTCACAAGGAA
>JBDNJH010000111.1:0-3903 GCA_041687875.1 Flavobacteriales bacterium
GAGGCGATAAAGGCCATTGCAAAAAATGTTAAATCGGGAAAATTGGACGTGGAAGCCATCAATGAATCAACCATTGATGAGCATCTTTGCACGCTTGGAATGCCAGACCCTGAACTGCTTATCAGAACAAGTGGAGAGCATCGTATCTCCAACTTTCTGCTATGGCAAATTGCCTATGCAGAACTGTATTTTACAGACAAATTGTGGCCCGATTTTGACAAAACTGATTTTGAAGCGGCAATAATTGACTATCAAGGACGAGAAAGAAGATTTGGAAAAATCAGTGAGCAGGTTAGCGCGTAGGCGCGGTCAAATAGTTTGGGTAATGCTTTCGGTGCTCATGTTGCTGTCTGCTACCGCGAACGCGCAAATATCAGTAGGTGGAGATACCAAGTTGGATTACGCATCTCCCAAGCAATACGAACTTGGACCGATAACAGTTTCTGGTACAAAATACCTTGATAAGAAAGTACTCATCCTTCTTTCCGGATTGAGCGTAGGAGAGAAGATACAGGTTCCCGGAGAAGCCATCACGGAGGCAATTCATAAGCTGTGGGATCAAGGTCTTTTCAGCGATATTGAGATT
Organism: Flavobacteriales bacterium; assembly: GCA_041687875.1. GTDB lineage: Bacteria > Bacteroidota > Bacteroidia > UBA10329 > UBA10329 > UBA10329. The sequence goes on from JBDNJH010000111.1 coordinate 587, forward strand.
ACTGCCACCAAAATCGTTGATGACAAGATTTTCCTAGACATCCGACTGCAAGAACGACCAAGATTGAGTAAGTATGCCTTGAAAGGAATAAAGAAAAGCGATGCCAACGACATCCGCGAATCCATTAGCCTTATCAAAGGAAAAGTGGTAACAGATAACCTTCTCGTCACTTCAGAAAACATCATTAAAGACCACTTTGTAGATAAAGGCTTTCTAAACGTGGTAGTGGAATCGATAATGGAGGAGGATACCACATTGCCAAACAATGTTATTCTCACCTTCAATATCAAAAAGAAAAAGAAAGTTAAGATTGGGAAAATTATTTTCCGAGGAAACGAGGAAGTGAAAACCAGCAAACTAAAACGCTCCATGAAGGAGACCAAGCAGCGGCAGTGGTGGCGACTTTGGAAAACTTCCAAGTTCCTTGATTTTGAGTACGAGACAGATAAGAAGGCCATCCTTGCCAAGTATAATCAGATGGGCTACCGCGATGCGAGAATTATCAGCGATACCATTTACCCAAACAAGGACGGTTCCATCAACATTGAAATCAATTTTGAAGAAGGACGCAAGTATTATTTCCGCAACATCACTTGGGCGGGAAACACGAAGTATTCTGCTGATGTCTTGGACAAAATTCTTGGAATCAAGAAGGGAGATGTGTACGATCAAGCACGATTGGATGCAAACCTCATGATGAATCCGAATGGAAGAGACGTTAGTTCGTTGTATCTAGATGATGGTTATCTGTTCTTCAACGTGGAGCCAGTTGAGGTTCTTGTTGTAAACGACAGTATTGACCTTGAAATGAGAATTCGCGAGGGCAAGCAAGCCACTATCAACAAGGTAACAGTTGTTGGAAACTCCAAAACCAACGACCACGTAATTCTAAGGGAATTAAGAACAAAGCCCGGTCAATTGTTTAGTCGTGAAGACATCATCCGTTCTCAGCGACAACTTTCTCAACTTGGTTATTTCAACGCGGAAACATTGGGTGTAGAACCTAAGCCAAACCCAGTTGACGGAACAGTTGATATCGTTTATACTGTTGAAGAAAAACCATCCGACCAGATAGAACTTTCGGGTGGTTGGGGTGCAGGCCGTATTGTAGGAACGCTGGGCGTTACCTTCAATAACTTTTCGTTGCGAAACGTGGTAAAGAAAGGAGCATGGCGGCCTTTACCAGCTGGCGATGGGCAGCGTCTAAGTATACGTGCACAGTCAAATGGTCTATTCTTTCAATCATACAACTTCTCTTTTATGGAGCCTTGGCTTGGGGGCAATAAGCCAAATGCGTTGAGCGTCTCTGCTTTTCACTCGGTTCAGTCTAACGGAATAATAAGAGGAGAAATAAATCGGCAGGCAATTAGAATAACGGGTGTTTCGCTCGGTTTGGGAACACGAATGAAATGGCCAGATGACTACTTCCTCATGCAGCACGAGATTAGCTATCAGAATTATATTTTGGATAATTATCAGCTCATTCCGGGCTTTAACGATGGCACTTCAAACACGGTAAGTTACACGCTAACCGTTTCGAGAAACTCAATTGGAGACCCGATTTTCCCAACCTATGGGTCTGTCATTTCAGGTAGTGTGGAATTGACACCACCATTCTCAGCCTTAACGGGTATCGACTACTCAACAGCCAGCTCCTCAGAGAAATATGAGCTTATAGAATACCACAAATGGAAGTTTGATGCCAAGTGGTATATCAGTTTGGCAAAGAATTTGGTTATACAGACCAAAATGCAGTTCGGATTTCTCGGACTTTACAACCAACAACTTGGAGTATCACCGTTTGAACGTTTTTTTGTGGGAGGGGATGGACTTAGCGGCTTCGGCCTCGATGGGCGTGAGATTATTGCCCTTCGCGGATACGACAACAACTCGCTTTCTGAATCTTTTGGTGGCACCATCTTTACAAAATACAGTGCTGAACTTCGCTACCGCATTTCGCCAAACCCACAGGCCACAGTCTATGTGCTGGCATTTGCCGAAGCGGGTGATTCGTGGCTTACATTTAACGAATTCAAACCGTTCGAGCTTAAGAAATCGGCTGGTGTCGGGGTTCGTATCTTCCTCCCAATGTTCGGACTTTTGGGACTGGATTACGGTTGGAGGTTTGACGATGTGCCAGGAAGACCAGACATGGCACCAGGTCAGTTTCACTTCTCTATTGGACAACAATTCTAATATAATATCACTATGAAAAGAATAGCTCTAACCCTAATAGTATTCGGTTTTGTTCTCAGTGCAAGCGCACAGCGCTTTGGTTACGTAGATTCAAACTATATACTCGAAAGCATACCAGAATATCAGAACAAGCAGAAGGAACTCAACGAGATTTCCGTGCAATGGCAAGATGAAATTGAGAAGATGTATGCCGAAATTGATCGGATGTACAAGGATTTTCAAGCAGAACAAATTCTACTTACAGATGATATGAAACGCAAGCGCGAAGATCAAATCATCGAGAAGGAAAAAGAGGCCAAGGAAAAGCAGAAGCAACGCTTCGGATTTCAAGGCGATTTGTTTCAAAAAAGACAGCAGTTTACCAAGCCAATTCAAGATAAGGTCTACGCAGCCATTAAGGAAATTGCCGATGCGCGTGGTTATGCCGTTATCTTTGATAAGGCAGGAACACTTACAATGCTTTACACCTCAGAAAAATACGATTTGAGCGAAGATATTTTGGACGAGTTGGGGTTCTCTTCCAAAACAACCAAGACCGATAAATAATATCTATTATTGCGCCCCGAAAAACACGAAAAATGAAGAAGATACTAGTTGTAATTGTTGCCCTTGTGGTGGCTGCACCAACCTTTGCCCAGCAAAAGTTCGGACATATTGATTCTGCTGCTTTGCTTGAATTGATGCCAGAGAAGGTCAAAGCTGAAAAAGAACTTGAAGCATTTGCTAAGGAGTTTCAAACTGCCTTGGAGGCCATGGGCAAGGAATACGAAACAAAGGTTGCCAACTTTCAACAAACGGAGAAGGACATGATTCCAACGGTGCGAAACACCAAGGTTCGTGAAATCACTGAATTGGAAAGAAGAATCCAAGAGTTCCAACAACAAGCTCAAGATGAAATTGCTAAGAAGGAGCAGGAAGTGTTGACACCCATCATCGATAAGGCGAGAAAAGCCATTGATGAAGTGGCAGTTGCAAAGAATTACACTTATGTGTTCGATAGCTCAGTAGGCGTGCTTCTTTATGCCAAAGACACAGAAGATGTAATGGCCGATGTGAAGGCCAAATTGGGTCTTTAATTGTCAGACTACCAAACAATTGACTATAATTAGACCCGTCTTAGA
>JBDNJH010000112.1:0-9016 GCA_041687875.1 Flavobacteriales bacterium
CTCACTTTGAGTAGGAAAAACGTAATAACGGCCGGGCCGGTTATAGAAAGCCACCACAATTCTGGCGTAAAAGAGAAAAAGCCAAATCCCCACCAGAGCAATGCTTCGCCAAAATAATTTGGATGTCGTGTGTATTTCCAAAGGCCAGTGTTCATCACTTTACCTTTATTAAATGAGTTTGATTTGAAACGCATCATTTGCGCATCTCCAACTGCCTCGAAGTAGAAACCCACCAGCCAAAGAAGAATTCCGATGTAGTGCGTAGGATTGAGACTTTCAGATTGCGATGAAAACACAGCATAACTGGGCGAAAGCACAATCCACATGATAAAACCTTGCAGCATAAAAACCTGCAAATAGGCACGCCAAACCACATTCTTTCCCCATTCTTTCCTCCATGCAGCATATCTGTAATCTTCTCCAGTGCCATGGTTACGCTTGAAGATGTAGCCAGCCAAGCGCAAACTCCAAGCAGCAATCATTCCTAAGAAGATGAATTGACTGATTGATGGCGAACCTATGTTGAACGTGAATCCCGAAACCACCGCAAGAAAACCAAGCCCCCAACCAATATCCACAATAGAATTATCCTTTTTGAATTGCGCAATCAGGAACATTATGTTCATGAAAACGAAAATGATTATTGCGCTGAGGAGAAGTAATGCTGCATTCATGAATTTAAATTTAATCGTAAAATCTGGTTATAATTTGAGAAGTTCTATTGCGCCTTCATTCTGTTTCGTCAAAATTAGTCTCCGTTAGTTTAACTAAGAGGTCAGGTATAGAAATAGGCGCATTTTGAAGAACATGTTTTTAGCCACAGATGAAAACGGATTTTTCGCAGATAAGAGAAAAGCCATCAAAGAAATCAGGGAAAATGCGATGTAAACCTGCAGGCGAACGTGCATCTAATGCTATTTTATGTTTGGCTAAAAAAGTTTGGGCAATAAGACAATCATTTTCATAAGGATGAACCGTGGAACAAACATTTTGTTTAATGTTTCTCCTAATGTGTTAAACAATTAGTCTTGTTTGGTGTTGTTAAGAAAATCAAAATTCTTTACAACATGAGCGCATCGAAAATTATTCTTCTCCTCTCTATCGGTCTTGCGCTGATAGCAACTGGAAGCACTGCACAAGAAAACGAGCAAGAAAAGGTGTATGATGCCATCATTGTTCCTGGCTACCCTTTTAATCCCAATGGAAAAATGAATGTCATTTATAGAATGCGGCTGCATTGGGCATACGAGTTATACACGCAAGGAATAGCCAAAAACATCATTGTTTCAGGCAGTGCTGTACATTCTCCGTATGTGGAGTCAGAAATTTTCGCCCTATATCTGATGGAGATGGGAGTATGTTCGGAGCATTTGATTATCGAAAGCCAAGCAGAACATAGCCTCGAAAACGTATTTTATTCGTTGGAATTGGCAAGAGAGCGAGGTTTTGAAAAAGTGGCTGTTGCAACAGATTTATTCCAATCAGGCATGATACAATTTTTAGGTAAGAAGCACAATTTGAAGGTAGATTACTTGCCAGCTGACATTGGATTCGTCATTACCAAAAGGTGGAATTCCTTTACGGGTACAATCGACCATTCTCAGGCTTATGTCGAAGATTTTGTCGCTCTAAAAGAGCGTGAGTCGAAAAAAGAACGAATGCACGGCACAAGAGGAAACAGGTGGGTTGAAGAAAATTGTTTGACTTTGAACAATCCTATTGCTTACTGATAGCTGCTAGATTTTAATGCGGGCTAGGTGTTCAACCACAGCCTCGCCATCAATGGCTGCTGAGACAATTCCTCCAGCATATCCACCGCCTTCTCCGCAAGGGTAAAGTCCTTTGATTTGTGGATGTTCTCCATTCTCATTCCGAGGAATACGAATGGGTGAAGAGGTACGACTTTCAACTGCCACAGCCACCGCTTCGTTGGTCAAATAGCCACGCATTTTCTTCCCGAAATCTTCAAATCCACCACGTAAGCGTTGATGAATGGCTTTTGGTAATACTTGGGAAAGCTGCATGGAAACCGTTCCTGGCTGGTAGGAATTTGTAGGAAGGTCCGAACTGAGTTTTCCGTTAACAAAATCAGCCAAACGTTGTGCTGGTGCAGTCTGCGTTCCACCTGCCATTTTGCAAACGGTCTGCTCCACATATTGCTGATAGCGCAATCCTGCCAATGGCCCAGCCGATGCAAATTGCTTGTAATCTTCGGGTTCAACGGGAACTACAATTCCCGAATTGGCAAACGGATTATTCCGCTTGCTCGGACTCCAACCGTTGGTTACAATTTCTCCAGGAGCAGTTGCGCAAGGGGCAATAATGCCACCCGGACACATGCAGAATGAATACACACCTCGACCATTAACCTGATTGACAAGTGCATACGCAGCTGGCGGCAATGTCTCGCACATGGCACCATGGTATTGAATTGAATTGATGAGTTCCTGCGGATGTTCTACCCGAATGCCCATAGCAAACTGCTTGGCTTCAATCTCAATACCCTTTTTGTGAAGTAATTCATAAATGTCACGAGCTGAATGACCCGTAGCCAGAATGAGCTGTTTGGTTTCAAGTTTCTCTTCCTGATTGATGATGACTCCAGCGATTTCATTTCCATTCAAAAGGACATCCGTCAACTTGGAATTGAACCTAACTTCACCTCCGCAAGCGATGATTTGTTCGCGGATTTCTGTGATAATTTGCGGTAATTTGTTCGTTCCGATATGCGGGTGGTTGTTCACTAGAATATCATCATCAGCACCAAACTGAATGAAGGTGCTGAGAATGCGATTAACATCTCCGCGCTTGGTGGAACGGGTGTAAAGCTTACCATCTGAATAGGTTCCAGCACCGCCTTCTCCAAAACAGTAATTGCTTTCTGGATTAACGATGTGTTCCTTGTTGATGGCAGCCAAATCTCTTCGTCTGTCACGAACATTTTTTCCTCGCTCAAGAACTATCGGTTTGATGCCTTGCTCAATCAATCGCAACGCAGCAAACAAACCTGCTGGCCCAGCACCTACAATGACAACATGCTGAGATTTGGAAACGTCTTGAAATTCTCGTTTCTCAAATTTTGGATGATGCGATTCAGGTATTTCACCTTTAGCATACACACGAACGCTCAGATTGAATTTCACATTTCGATTCCGCGCATCAATCGAGCGTTTCAATTCCTGAAAACCAGCCATTTCAGAAACGGGAATTCCCGAAGCATTCGAAACGGCTTGCTTAACGTGTTCTTCGTTTCCGTAGTCCTGTGCTGATATAACGAAGTTGAAATCTTTCATCGATTGGCACAAAGAACGGGTTTAGAAGTTACCATTTCCTGCTTGTGAATTGGATAAACCTCAATGTGAATTTGTATTCAAATTGCACAACTTGTTTCAAAGCCAATCCATCGAAAACTCCGTTCCTTGTAAACGCCCGAACCGACCTTTTACCCGAACAGGCAGTTTAAGGTGAGGTCGTGGTCAACAATGGCCGCACTATATTGGTTCGGTCTGATGCCATGCGTGGTTACCATGGTCACATAAATACCTTTTCGGCCTGCTTTATCGGTTTTGAATTCTCTTTTTTTCGTTTCAAGCTTTTTCAGGTAGCTTGCATCAATGGTAAATTCATCGTTACAGAACTTCATCTCACAGAGGTTAATCCAATTATCGGCTCTATCAATTACCAAATCAACCTGTGCTTGAGGGTTGCTCCATGCGTAGTTTTCGGAGGCCAGTCCTTCAATTTTCAAAGCTCTTTTTATTTGCTTGCTGTGTTTGAGGCAAAGTGTTTCAAAGGCGTGGCCGCACCAGATCACGTATTCTGGCCGTTGGTATAATTGCACCCAGCTATTGCCTTTAAAGGGTCTGAGAAACTGAAGATGGAACAAGCAGTATTCGTCATAAATCCGGTACAGGGTTTCTTTCGATTTCCCTGTGTATGATTCATATTTGAGTACAAACCCGGATATTTCCAGTTCTTCCAGTGAGCGTGAGAACCGTCCGCTGGTACCAAGGTCACATTTCTTTAACAGCTCGGTGCGGGTCAATCCTTTTTTCCGGTCGCTGGCCAGCACATCAATAATCTTTTTGTGAAAGGATGATGAACTGAACAGTGATTCAAACACTTCATCGAATTCATTTTCGAGATACGCTTCTGGCCCGAAGCACAGTCTGTCTATGGTAGTCACTGCCGATTCGCCCTTTCTGACCTGTTCAAGATATTCTGGAATTCCGCCTAAACTCATGTAAATCTTCACAAGTTCCGATTCCAATATTGGAATGTTCTTATTCTCGAAGAATGCTTTTACCTCTCCCAAACTAAAGGGTTTGAGATTTATTTTCTTTGTTATTCTTTTGCTCAGACCTTTTCTGTTCTTGATGATCTTATGCACCATGTAAGAAGCGGCAGACCCGCACACAACCACCACCAGATCAGTTCTTACCGAACAGAACTCGTTCCAGAAGTTTTCAAACGCAGCAAGAAAACCAGACTTATTGGTTGCCATCCAAGGAAATTCATCGATGAATATTACTTTTTTGCGCTGGGTTTTTCGCAATGAGATGATGTATTGCTTTAGCAGCGCAAAGCCATCAATCCAATCTGCCGGTTCTTCCTGATTGAATTCGGTTGTAAGTCCATTGAGTTTGGACATGAAGTTTTTTAGTTGCACCGATCTGTCCCCCTCGCTATACCCGGTCACACTAAAAACGATGTCCTTCTCATAAAACTCTCTTATCAGGAACGTTTTTCCAATTCTTCTTCTGCCGTACACGGCAATCAGTTCTGATCTGGAACTGTTCAAAGCCTCGTTCAGGATCTCCTTTTCCTTTATCCTTCCAACGATTACTTTTGTCATTTCAAACTTATAGGTGTTCCAAAAGTATAAAAAACATACATTATTGGAACACTTATGAAATAATTTTATGTGTCAAAACTGGCGGCTTAGGTGTTCCGATTTTATCCTTTTAGTAAGAAATTGGAACACCTAAGAATAGATTTAGCTACGCTGAAATTCGATTCTCAGCTTTCTCAATAAACTGAATTCCCCCTCACAATTACGGTGGTCTATGGGCTGTCGTCTGTGGACTATCGGCCGTTGACCATGGACTAAAAACTATTTATTCCACAGCCAATCCATAGAATATTCGGTTTCTTCAAACGCCCAAAACTGCCCTTTCACGTAGCGATATCCTTTATCGGCAGAAGCCATCGTCTGCATATCCTCTTGCGATAATTTGATTTCCGGAGATTGGAAATTCTGCTTTTGACGTTCTGGATTAACGGATTTAGGAATGACAGCTGTGCCGCGTTCCATTGCCCAAGCAATCATAATCTGAGCTTCCGAGCAATTGTGCTTTTGAGCTAATTTCTTAACAACAGGATTTTGGAATAAATTGGGTTCGTCAGCGGCTTTCATCCCCGCACTTCTATCGGGCGACCCGAGTGGAGAATAGGCAGTAACGTACGTTCCATTTTCCTTGCAGAACTCCAATAAATCAGTCTGATGCAACATTGGATGCAATTCCACTTGGTTCATTTCTGGAATGATTGTCGCTTGCTCCGAAAGTGCTTTCAATTTATGCTTGTTGAAGTTGCAAACGCCAATATGTCGAGCCAATCCTTGGTCAACTGCGGCTTCCATTGCTCTCCAAGTCTCAATGTGTGGAACCTCAGAAGTAGGAAGTGTTTCCTCAGCTTTTGATGCGTTGAAGAATTCCTTCTTGAAAATGTGCGGCCAGTGAACTAGGTACAAATCGAGGTAATCGAGTTTCAAATCGGCCAAAGTGCTTTTTAAAGCAGGAATTACGTCTTCTTGTTTGTGGCAATGGTTCCAAAGTTTAGAAGTAATCCAAACGTCTTTCCGCTTCACATCTCCGTCTGCAAAAGCATCGGCAAATGCTTGCCCAATTTCTTTCTCATTCATATAAATGAACGCGCAATCGAAATGGCGGTAGCCTATTTTGATAGCTGAACGAACGGCCTCAGCCACTTCTCCTGGTTTTGATTTCCAAGTTCCTAGTCCGAGAATATCTAGTTGGTCTCCGTTTCTGAATGTCAGTTTTTTCATTTTTGTGTGTTACAAGTTTCGAGTTTCAAGTCACAAGCGTAACTTTATATCGCAATGGGAACAAAGGAAGCAATCATAAAGAAGATTAGTTCGATTGAAGACGAGAACTATCTAAAGCATATTCTTAATATGTTGAGTACGGTAGAAGAGTCGGATGAGGTTTATCGGCTTTCTGAAGCTGAACGGAAAGCAGTCGAAGAGGGATTGAAGGATGTGGCCGAAGGTCGTGTCTATTCGCAATCTGAAGTGGACGAATTGACCAAAAAATGGCTATAAATCCGCAAAGAATTCAGCGGCAATCCGCGCTATCCGCGTTCCAATCAAAGCCGCAGGCTTCCCAATTGTTCGCTAACCGAATTGAATTCGTCTACAATTTCTTTTACAATATCTCCTGCTGGTTTCATGGCATCGATGTAACCAGAAATCTGTCCAATTTCTAGTTCACCGTCTTCCATATCTCCTTCAAACATTCCTTTTTTGGAACGGGCTCTACCTAGAAGTTCCAATAATTCTCCGCCTTCCGCGCCTCGATTTTCCATTGCTTCAACTTCTTGAAAAAACTTGTTTTTGAGCAAACGCACAGGAACCAGTTTCTTCATGCTCAGTTTGGTATCGCCTTCTTTCGCAGCAATAATTGCTTGCTTAAAATATTCATGTCCAGAACTTTCGGGCGAAGCCACAAAACGACTGCCTATCTGAACGCCTTCCGCACCCAAAGCAAAAGCTGCAGCCATACTTCGGCCAGTTCCGATTCCACCTGCGGCTATCACAGGAATTTTTACGGCATTTACCACTTGCGGAATAAGCACCATGGTTGTGGTTTCTTCTCGGCCGTTGTGTCCTCCAGCTTCAAACCCTTCTGCAACAACGGCATCGCAACCAGCATCTTCAACCTTCTTAGCCAAGACTGAACTTGCAACTACATGAACTACGATTATGCCATTTTCTTTCAATAATGATGTCCATTTTTTGGCGCTTCCAGCGGATGAGAAAACAATCGGAACCTTCTCTTCGATAATGATTTGAATATGCTTCTCAATATCTGGATAAAGCAATGGGATGTTTACTGCGAACGGCTTGTTTGTGGCTGCTTTACATTTCTGAATGTGTTCTCGCAAAACTTCAGGATACATGGAACCTGAACCAATGATGCCGAGTCCGCCAGCATTGCTAACGGCACTAGCCAATCGCCAGCCGCTGCACCAAATCATACCTGCCTGAATTATTGGATATTTTATGTTGAAAAGCTCTGTAATTCTATTGCTCATTTGAACCGAGGTCGTATAAATTTGTTTCCTGAACGAAAGTAGGAATATCACTCACATCACTCGAAACGCGCCATGAAAAGAGATAAAGAAATATTTGACCTTATTGAGAAGGAAAAGCACCGTCAATTAGATGGAATTGAGCTGATTGCATCAGAGAATTTTGTGAGCCAACAGGTGATGGATGCTCAGGGATCTGTGCTTACAAACAAGTATGCAGAAGGGCTTCCGGGTAAAAGATATTACGGTGGATGTGAGTTCGTTGATCAAGTTGAAGACTTGGCAAGAGAGCGTGCAAAAACGCTTTTCAACTGCGAATTTGTGAACGTGCAGCCGCATTCAGGTGCTTCGGCCAACTCGGCTGTTGCCTTAGCCTGTTTGAAACCGGGCGATGCCATGTTGGGATTTGACCTATCTCACGGAGGTCACTTGACACACGGTTCGTCTGTCAATTACAGCGGAATTCTATACAACGCCAATTTCTACGGAGTTAATCGTGAAACTGGCCGTGTAGATTATGATGCAATGGAGGTTACTGCCAAAAAATGCAAGCCAAAATTGATTATCGCTGGTGCTTCGGCCTATAGTCGCGATTGGGATTACAAGCGCATGCGAGCAATTGCAGATGAAGTTGGCGCGCTATTGATGGCTGATATTTCTCACCCATCTGGATTGATTGCCAGAGGATTGATGAATGATCCGATGGAGGATTGCCACATCGTTACAACTACCACGCACAAAACCCTCAGAGGACCACGTGGTGGAATGATTATGATGGGTAAGAATTTCGATAATCCATGGGGATTGACAACTGGCAAGGGCACATTGAAAAACATGGGAATGCTTCTTAATAGCGCTGTGTTTCCGGGAATGCAGGGCGGACCTTTGGAGCATGTAATTGCTGCTAAGGCTGTTGCTTTTGGTGAAGCACTAACAGACGAATATCTGGAATACTGTGTTCAGATGGTGAAGAATGCAAGCACAATGGCTGACGAATTTGTTGCCCGTGGTTACAAGATCATTTCGGGTGGAACGGATAATCACTGCATGCTTATCGACCTACGCTCAAAAGGTGTAACGGGTAAAGATGCCGATGCTGCTTTGGGCAAAGCTGACATCACGGTCAATAAGAACATGGTTCCGTTTGACGACCAGCCACCAATGATCAGCTCAGGTATACGCGTTGGAACGCCAGCCATTACAACTAGAGGTTTGAAAGAACAAGATGTGAAAGTGATTGTTGACCTGATGGATCGCGTTATTACAAATTCAGAAAGCGAGAGTGTGATTGCGGAAGTGAAAACGAAAGTGAACGAAATGATGAGCGGATTGCCGTTGTTTGCGTCATAAAGGAGTTAGAATTTAGGAGATAGAAGTTAGAATGGAAGGATTTCAAGTGGAGGTTGATATACAGGTGCGCTTTGGCGATACCGATGCGTTGGGACATGTGAACAATGCCGTGTATTTGAGTTGGATGGAACTAGGGCGAATGGCTTTTACGGATAAACTGTTGCCACAAATTGATTGGTCGAAAACGGGTTTTATTCTTGCTCACGTTTCCATCGATTACGTGGAGCCCGTTTTTCTAAAAGACAAGGTAAAAGTCTATATGCGAGCTGGAAAAATAGGAACAAAGAGCGTGGTGCTCGAATGTCTCATTACCAAAACCGACAAAAACGGAGAG
>JBDNJH010000113.1:0-9268 GCA_041687875.1 Flavobacteriales bacterium
AATTCGGACGATTTTGTGTTTGACAATCAGATGGCTAGTCAAATTTTTATGGCTGGCTTTCAGATTGGTGAAGTAACCTGTCCGACTAAATATTTTGACGAAGCATCTTCTATCAATTTTAGCAGAAGTGTGACCTACGGTTTGGGCGTTCTAAAAACATCTCTGCTGCACAGATTGCACATGTGGGGATTGGTAAAATCTAAAATCTACGGAAGTCCCAAGAAGGGATAATTCGAATCCGTTCGTTCGAGAATTACGTAACCTCCTTTTCTGTCAATCTCTTTGAGATGCGGAAAATATTCAAGATTTGTGTTCAGGTCTTGAATTCTTGAGATGAAGTAAACAGGTCTGTCCACCTTCTCAAACACCATCCATTTCGGTTCATCGTCCGTTTTAACCGGAATTGGTTTTCTTTTTCCGTAAAACAAATGCGCATAGGAATGAAATCCAAGCGGTTGTAAATAAGATTTGTCTGCTTTTTCCTTGTAAAATTCGAATAGTTGAACCTGAGTATAACGGTCAATTTTAGGGGCAATAATGGTTGATAGAAGCGTCACGGTTATCAAACTTGTGGCAAACAGGCCTGCAACGGCATTCTTGTTTCGGTTCAGAAATATGACAGATGCGATTGTTCCAATCAAGAAAAAAATTCCTATAAATACATCCAACTTCCCGTCAGGCACGGTTTGGCTGAAATTTCCGTAGGCCAAACCTCCAACATCCATTAGAGATAGAATTGGTTTTTTGATTGTGTCCAGCATGCCAACAAGCACAAAGGCACTTCCAAGTACTATCCCGAAAACAAGCATTACAGCCTTTTGCCAATTTTTGTATGGAATCTTGTTTTCGATGGAATGATGAATAAACCAGGCGACTAGAAATGAGATTGGGAAATAAGTGAGTGATGAGTAATGGACAATTTTTGTTTGCACGATGGAAAACACAATAAGTACGACCCAGAATAGAATATTCATCCATTTTTTGTAATGGGCAATTTCATTTGGAGATTCTGTCTTTTGAGTCCAACTGAAAATGAGGAACAACGACATTGGAAAACATCCCAGAAGCAATACGAGCGGATGGTAGAAAAATGGCTGACCGTGTCCGGCTTCGCTCTTCGAGAATAACCTAATGTGATAATCAATTGCCTCATGGATAACGTAGCCGTGACCTCTTGCAATCTCCAAGAGAAACCATGAAAAACCAACGGCCATCACAATGCTAGAATAGATCAGCCCATCCAAAACGCTCCATTTATGTTTCTTGAAGGAAGTGATGAAATAAACCGCAGCGGAGATCCCAACCAGTCCGAATGCGGTTGGCCCTTTGGTCATTACTGCCAAGCCAATTAAAATGGCCGAAATACCAAGATGCTTTCTGTTTAGTATTTCGTTTTCTGTAGCGAGAATAAGTTGATGGATTCCGAGAAAGATGAACAGATTGAACCAAGGGTCAATAATTCCTGACCGGAAGTAAAATTGAGGCAGCAGTGAGCCAGCATAAACCAATATCCACAGCAAACCGAATCGGTTGGAAACCAATTTGGATCCGATATTGAAAAGTGAAACTAGCGTTATTGCTCCGCAGATGGCATTCGGGAATCGTGCTGCAAACTCATTTATCCCGAAAACGGACATGCTTAACGCCTGCATCCAAATAAACAGCGGTGGCTTTTCCCAAAATGGTTTGAAGTTGATTTGAACGTAGCTGAATTCGCCAGTTATCAGCATTTCACGCGCTGCTTCAGCAAAATTTACTTCGTCCCAATCAAACAGATGCGAGCCACCCAAGAAAGGGACAAAGAGTAGGAGTGAGGCCAGAAAAATGGCAATAGAAATGGAAGTCCTATTCCAACTCATGAAGGCCAAAGTCGCTTGTTCAGTTTGGAGTTGGGATTCATCTCAGCATAATGAACGATGAAAATGTAGCAGAAATATGCCATGATGAAACCTATCCAGCCGCCAACTATTGTATCTTGAATAAAATGTTGGGAAATGTAAACTCGTGAAAAGGCTATGGATAAAGCCAAAACGACAAAGAAATAAGTGGCCCATTTCTGTTTGACAAAGAAGGCAAACATCAAGCAAATACACAGAACCGTAGCCGAATGCCCAGAAGGAAAACTGTGATGAAGCATGAGGTCTACTCCTTCGATGCTTGGAAGTCCTCCACCCTTAAAAAACATGGCTGGGCGGTGGTCTCCTGCAAATACAGAGCGTTTCAGCGTTTGCACTATTACGCCCATAAACAGGCTGGAAACACCCATTGCCAAGGCCCACGAATATCTTACAAGAAGCAAGAAAGCAAAAGCGATAATTGGAACAAGCCCGTGCCCAACATGAGTCAAATACTTGAAAGCAAGGTCTAGGTAGGGTGTGTGATAAGAATTGAAGAATTTGTGAGCCTCTTCTTTTCCTAACGCAAAATAGATGCTTGAACCAACAACGGTGTAAATGAAAAGCCCCACCGCAAACGGAAGGGCAATTGAACGTGAATCTGATATGGCTTGCTTTATTTGCACGAAAGCCAAAGGTAGAATCAGAAAGGTATCAACTTCCTAAAAGGTGTAGTAATTCTTCGACTTGTTGATCCCACAAAGCACGAGCTTCTTCTTCCTCATCCTCCTCGGTAAAAAACGTCACTATTAGCGCAAGATCTTTGGTAAGCGCATCAGTTTTAAGTCTAAACTCAAGGAAAGTTCCTTCGTCCAAATGCATCCAGTGGAACTTTACAAATTCAAGGTTCTTTTTGCCTAACAGTTTTGCAACTTCTTTTTCCCCATCCCAAGAGAAATGATAAAGACCATCTTTATCGATAGTCACATCATCTGCAAACCATTCTGCCAAGCCACTGGCGGTACTTAATCTACTATAAAGCACACCCGGAGAGGAGTTTACTGTGTATTCAGCTTCTACCTTTTTCATTAATAATCAAATTGTTACGGATACACCCGTACACTAATCTCGCAATGTATAAAATTAAGGAACACTAACTGCGAGCAATGATTTTTTTGGGTAGGGAATAGATTCCACCACCTAGCGCAAAAGTGGATTAAGGGTTGCAATCCATCCACCTATCCAGATAAATTCTTTCCATTATATTCAGCCCGTCAAAAAAAAACACACCATGCTAAGAAGTATTTTAACGCTCCTAATTGGTTTCAGCCTTACCACTGGCTTCGCGCAAGACGCAACCGATTGGACGCCCTATTTTTCAAACGAAGAGTTGAGCATCACCGTAAGATATGAGGATTGCCATTACCCAGAAAAGGGGGTAGATAACCGTTATTTGTTCTTGAAACTGGAAAACCTCACAAACCAAACCATTACGGTTAATTACAATTTAGATCGGTCTTACAACGGAAAAGAATTGAATCCGAATATAAAACTATTCGAGTTTTCTATTCCAGCCAACAGTTTAATCAATGGACAGTGTAAAGATTTAATAAACGGGCTACATCTGTTTTCTCGGATGCTAAAGATGAAGGAGAAATCAACACTTTCTCATTTTGAACTATCAAATTTGGTTATCAACGGTAAAAATGTAGCGCGATGAAAAAGACAGTTTTCCTTATCAGTTCCCTTTTTCTATTTGCTGGATTCAAAGCCAGTGCTCAATGTACGGTTGAAGCGTTTCCTGCAGCAACCGTTTCCATAACCTGTGGCGAGGAAGTGGAACTTGACCTGAGCGCTTTTGGCATAAGCGGAAGTTTCGCCATCAACAACAACTTTAATAACGGGACTCCGGGCCTAGGTTGGGACGGAACGCTTGCAGCCACCTACACCAATCCGTGCGTAGATAGTCCGGACGGGAGTATTTATATGTGGATGGGAGATGCCACCCCACAGCCTAGAATACTGACAACTCAGGCTTTTGACCTAACAACAGGTGGAACTATCTGTTACGAAATGCGCTACTCGGTGCAAGCAGATCCGGCTCCGTGCGAAGGGCCAGATGAACCTAACGAAGGCGTTTATCTCCAGTATTCCATAAACAACGGGGCAACTTGGGTTACAATTGAATATATCGACCCCATTGGTGGATATGATCCTACCATCACTTCTTGGCAACAATACTGCTATGGAATCCCAGTTGCAGCGCAAACGGTAAGTACAAAAATTCGTTGGTTTCAAGATGCTACAAGTGGTGCCGAATATGATCACTGGGGACTAGACAATGTTTTCTTGTCGCTAAACGACCCAGCATACAGTTACGAGTGGGAACATAACGGTTTTATTGGGCCAGTACCTCCTATGGTAACTGCCAACTCAGATTCCATGTTCGTGGTGCGTTACGGAAATGGCATTGATGATTTTTGCAGTGATACAATTTACGTTGTAACAACACCTCCAGTGTTTACGGTTTCCACAACACCTGATACATCTATCTGCGGAAATGGATGCATCAATCTCGATGCGGTGGCAGATGTTTTGGTAAGACCTTTTAGTCAACCTACATTCTTAAATAACGAATTTCAACCGTTAACCCCATTGGGCGCACCAACTGTTATTCCTGTTGCAACAGGTGGTGTTCCACTGCAAACTGTTGGTGCTGGAACTATTGAATCTGTCTGCCTGAACCTAAACAATCCTGCCTTCCCATTCCCTGTTAACCTTGCCACTTTTACCATCGTACTAGAATGTCCTGAAGGAGCAACTGTTACCTTGGTAGCTGCAGGAGAAGCAAGCGGCACAACCTTAAACAATACTTGTTTTGTCAATGCTGGGGCTGCCTTAAATACGGGAACTATCCCTTATACCGGGCAGTTTGTTCCTTCGTCTGGCTCGTTTGACGACCTTATCGGATGTTCAACCAACGGTGTTTGGTCTATAACTGTGACGAATTCTGATTTCCTTGCTTTTGGTTTCTTCAACTCATGGAGCATCACTTTCAATGTTCCTGAAATTAGATATGAAGGCCTATACTCGTGGTCTCCTACAACTGGATTAGACGACCCTACATTGCTCAATCCATTAGCATGTCCAACTACATCAACCACATACGAATTGATGGTGACAGATTCTTTCAACTGCGCCACCCCAACGCAACAAGTTACCATCGGCATCATTGACCCTAACCTATTATCTGTAGTAGCAACAGTTTTAAATGGCAACTGCGCGGCTGCTGACGGGCAAATTAGCCTGGTTGTAAACGGAGCATCTGGCAACGAGGCGGTAGAATGGGAAGGTGGCACAATGGGACTAATTCTTACTGATATTGATTCAGGAACCTATCAAGTTACAATAACAGATGGATGTGTGCTAGACACGATGATAACCGTAGGTGCGCAGCCAAGTCAATTATCGGTAGTAGCAGCGGTTACTCCAGCCAATTGTGGTTCGCAAGATGGAGAAATTGAAATAACAGTGAATGGTTCTACTGGAAACGAAACCATTACGTGGGAGAATGGCACCATTGGAAACACAATTACTGCCATAGGTTCTGGAACCTATTCGGTGACAGTAGCCGATGGATGTGTGCTTGATACTACTTTTGGGGTTGGTGTTTTGGGCGGGCCACAAATTGACTCGTTGATTCTTACTCAGCCGTTATTGAATCAGGCAAACGGTCAAATTCAGATTCTTTCAGCAGGCGGAACGCCTCCACTTGAATACAGCATCAACGGACAGGATTTTCAATCAGGAGGTATTTTCGCTGATCTCGATTCTGGGTATTACAACATTGTTGTTCAAGATGCATTTGGTTGTCAGGATACGCTGACGGTTTACCTCGAAAAATTCTCAGAAGTACGTATTCCATCCATTTTCAATCCGAATAGTGATGTAGAAAACAATCGAACATTTGTGGTTCAAGGAATGATTGAGCCAGAGATTAAAGTGTTTAATAGATGGGGCTTCAAAATATTTGAATCTTCATCCTATATTAACGATTGGGATGGCGAAAAATGCTCTGATGGAATCTATTATTACATAGCAGTGAACAGAGCAGACGGGAAGGCTCACACAGGATATGTGCATTTGGTAAGGTAAAAACCACAAAGCAGTTCTAAAAAAATCGACTGCGAATGCATCACTGCGTTTGCAAACAAAAGTAAATAGGTAAGAAGAGGCTGTCTGAAAAGGCAGCCTTTTTGTGTTAAGAAGTGTAATTCATACCTGTCTTCCGACAAGGATTTCCCTTCTACCACAGGCAGATACATCGCTCTTGTTTCGGCTCTCAATGGAGGGTTTCGGCATTCAAATTCAGATGGTAAGTTAGTTCTGCTCCAGTAAGCTGAATAACTGTAATCCGTATTTTGCCAGCCTAATGCCAAACCGAATTCTACTGCGTTTCGTTCTTGTTTTGTTGCTGATGGTTCCATTCAGTAGCAATATGCTTTTTTCGTGGGGATTCTTTGCGCACAAGCGCATCAACCGGTTAGCGGCTTTTACCCTTCCGCCCGAGATGATTGGGTTCTACAAGCGCAATCTTAATTATATAACCGAGCATGCCGTTGATCCAGATAAGAGGCGTTATGCGGTAAAAGATGAGGCACCACGCCATTACATCGACATCGACCATTTTGGCGAAGGCATGGATGCGTTTAAGCAGATGCCGCGCAATTGGAATGAGGCCGTGCAGAAATACACCGAAGACACACTGCAGGCATACGGTATTGTTCCATGGCATATAGATGTGATGGTATTCCGTCTAACTAAAGCATTTTCGGAAGGAAATCTTGATAGAATCCTGCGTAATTCGGCCGAGATAGGACACTACATTGCAGATGCGCACGTGCCGCTGCACACCACCGAGAACTACAACGGAGACATGACCAACCAGAAGGGAATTCATGGTTTTTGGGAAAGCCGACTGCCTGAATTGTTTTCAGATAAGTATGATTTTTTAGTTGGCCGAGCCGAATACATTGATGACCCGCTCAATTACACATGGGATTTTGTAGAAGCAAGCCATGCGGCCAAAGACAGCGTACTGCTTTTTGAGGCCGAAATGAACACGGAATGGCCCACCGACCGTAAATACACCATGGAAAACCGTGGTTCAGTACTAATGAAGGTCTATTCGCAGGAATATTCGGAAGAATATCACAACCGCCTCAATGGCATGGTAGAACGCAGAATGCGCGCAGCTATTTACGCCATAGGATGTTTGTGGTACACGGCTTGGGTGAATGCAGGACAACCCGATTTGCGTAAGTTGTACGATAAAGACCTTTCGTTAGAAGAGCAGGAAGAAATGATGGAGTTGGAGTTGCAAATCAAAGGTTCTGATGGGATAAAAGGGCGGGAGCATGATGAGTGATTTCGCTTGTCATTCCGAGGAACGAGAAACGCAGTTCAGCGTAGCTAAATCTCAGGTGGAGGAAGTGAGAGATGCTTCCTTCGTCAGCATGACAAACGAAATAAACCAAAAACTTCCAAGTCTCTAATCAACTAATTCACTAATCAACTAGCCAACTAATCCATGCCACTATCAGGATTAAAAGTATTGGAATTGGCTTCCGTTTTGGCCGGACCAGCCGTAGGCATGTTCTTGGCGGAGTTGGGTGCTACAGTCATCAAAATTGAAAACCCGAAAACTGGTGGAGATGTAACCAGAAGTTGGAAACTTGCCTCAGAAGACCCAACTTCCGATGTAAGCGCTTATTTCGCATCAGTCAACTACGGCAAAGAGCATCGGTTCCTTGACTTAACAGTAAAGGA
Source organism: Flavobacteriales bacterium (assembly GCA_041687875.1). GTDB lineage: Bacteria > Bacteroidota > Bacteroidia > UBA10329 > UBA10329 > UBA10329. The sequence goes on from JBDNJH010000113.1 coordinate 7,665, forward strand.
AGAATTGTCAGAAGTTCAACAGATGGCTTCCGAAGCTGACATCATCATTGCCAATTACAGAAAAGGTCAAGCAGAACGTTTTGGATTGGATTACAGAACTATTCGTGCTCAAAACTCAACAGTAATCTACGGTAATATCACAGGTTTTGGACCTGATGAAAGTCGTCCAGCGTTTGATGTGGTGCTTCAAGCCGAAACAGGTTACATGTTTATGAACGGTCAGCCCGAAAATGAACCAACCAAAATGCCCGTAGCACTGATTGATGTGTTGGCAGCACACCAGCTGAAAGAAGCCATCCTTTTGGCACTTTTGACCAAAGAAAAGAGTGGAGAAGGAGCCATGGTAGAAGTTTCTCTGTTTGATGCAGCAGTTTCGGCACTTACAAACCAAGCAAGCAATTGGCTGATGAATGGGCAGATTCCGCAACGCATCGGTTCGTTGCATCCGAATATCGCTCCGTATGGCGAAATTCTTAGAACCAAGGATGATAAGATGATTGTGCTTGCCGTTGGCTCAGATACTCAATTCGCTGCGCTTTGCGATGTTCTGAAATTGAATGAACTGCCTTCTGATTTACGGTTTTCAGCCAATCAACAACGGATTGAAAACAGAGTGGTTTTAAATCAGATACTTCAAGAACGAGCTAGCAATCTCACTTGCAATGAACTTATGAATGAGTTTTTGGCTAAGAATATTCCTGCAGGCGTTATCAAGAACTTGAAAGACGTTTTTGAAAACAAATCAGCCAATAATTTGATAGTAGAAGACGGTCTGAATAAACGTGTTTCACAAATTGCATTCAAAATTTCGAGATGAGTTTACGTTGGGAGTGGAAGCGGTTCGATGAACTTTCGGCAGAGGAAGTTTACACGATTCTATGCGTTCGGCAACAGGTGTTCGTATTGGAACAGGAATGTCTTTACCTAGATGCAGATGGTAAAGACCGTAAGTGCTTTCACTTGATGGGTTTTGATGGCGATGAGCTGGTAGCTTATGCACGCATTGTAGATGCTGGCGTCAGTTATGATGAAGTGGCAATGGGTCGCATTCTCACTACTCAGAAAGCGCGTGGAACAGGTGCAGGAATCGAATTGATGGAAGTTGGATTGAAGCAAATTCAAGACCACTATGGAAACGTTCCTATCCGTATTTCAGCACAGACCTACTTGCTCAAGTTCTATGAGAAGTTTGGGTTCAAATCAACAGGAAAGGAATACTTGGAGGATGAGATTCCGCATACGGAGATGCTTCGTTAATCAAGGATTGAAGATTTTAGAATTCCAATTTTAGATGGGTCAGCGTAATTATTAGGGGGAGTTCATAGTTTCGGAGGCAGAAATAAGAGCCGATGGACACGAGTTATATCGAGTATTTTCTTCCAAAAGAATTGCTCAATCATTTCGAGATAGTATCAGTTAAAAAGAAGGAGGGATTAAATCCACTTAGTGGGGAGTTTGAGATACACTTGGATGAGAAGAACCAGCTTTATCGCGAAGATTGTTTGGAATATGAGTCTAAAGGCTTTTGCCCAAGTTCACGGATACAGGATTTTCCCATAAGAGGCAATGCGGTCTATCTCTGCATCCGCAGACGTAAGTGGCGG
>JBDNJH010000114.1:0-4531 GCA_041687875.1 Flavobacteriales bacterium
CAATCTCAGAATTGTTCGGACTTCCTTGAACTCATCGCTCAACGCGATATTTACCAAACACTTACCGAATTCAGGAATAATTGTGGGCCATTTGAAGAAGCGGTTTCTAAAGATGGAATGACCAAAACATGGTCACAAGAGAAAAACGGAATTAAAGTCATATTTATCAATCAGGCAAAAGACCAGTTTACATTACCCCAATTTGAAGTAATAATGGTTGAGTTGACCGCTTTCACAGATTCGGGAGGTTACAAGCAGGACTTCCCTTTCGGATTCCAATTAGGAATGGATTACAAGATGGTAAAAGACCACATCCTGAAACTTGAATCGGTTGATTTTGAAAAGCGCAATCTTGGAAAGACAAGCTCATCTTTTACCTACACAGGCTCTTCTAATACAGCTTTGGAAAACCGTCAAATCAAGGTTTCCATCGTTCAGTTTGACGGAAAGACAATTTCCTCTATGAGATTTCGACTTAAATAATGTGACCGTCACTGTGTCCGCCTTATATGTCTCATCAGAAAATGAATGGAACATGTTTTTTGCCACAGATGCACAGATTTTTTACAGAGAAAAAAAACAATCTAAGTAATCCGTGAAAATCTGTGCATCTGTGGCTATTTCATGTCAAAACAAGAACTAATGGTTTCGATGTCCGAGTATAAAATTGGACTTTCGTTAAGGAAAGTTACCTGCTCAAAAGTTTCGAATTTTAAATGTAATTGCCTTGTGCCATGAACAGTTAGACTTACTAAGGCGTTTCGATTGAGTATTTTTGCGCTCAATTTAAAAACATGGCTGAAGAAGAGATAAAACTAGATAGTATTGAATCTGCTATTCAGGATATAAAAGATGGGAAAATCGTTATTGTTGTTGATGATGCTGACCGCGAAAACGAAGGAGATTTTGTAGCTGCTGCGCGTTCGGTTACTCCCGAAATGATAAACTTTATGGCAACCCACGGTCGCGGTCTTATTTGCGCTCCGTTGGTAGAAGACCGCTGCGTTGAGCTTGGCTTGGACCTGATGGTTCAGAACAACAATGCTGCTTACGAAACACCATTCACCGTTTCTGTTGACCTGATGGGACACGGTTGCACTACTGGAATTTCGGCCAGCGACCGTTCGAAAACGATACAAGCACTTGTCAGTCCTGATACGAAGCCAGAAGATTTAGGTAAGCCTGGTCACATCTTTCCGCTAAAAGCGAAAAAAGGTGGCGTTTTGAGAAGGGCAGGCCACACCGAAGCTGCCATTGATTTGGCACGTTTAGCTGGTTTTGAAGCTGCTGGGGTTATTGTCGAAATTATGAATGAGGATGGCACCATGGCACGTCTTCCACATTTGGTGGAAATTGCAAAGAAGTTCAATCTCAAATTGGTTTCCATTAAAGACCTGATTGCTTATCGCATAAAGCACGAATCATTAATTGAACGACAAATCCGTGTAGAAATGCCAACCGAATGGGGCGATTTTAAATTGGTGGCATACAACCAAACCACAAATGACCAAACGCATTTAGCGTTGGTAAAAGGAACATGGGATGATGACGAGGAAATCCTTGTCCGTGTGCATTCCTCATGCGTTACAGGAGATATTTTCGGTTCATGCCGTTGTGATTGTGGCGCACAACTCCATGCTGCCATGGAAATGGTGGAAGAAGCTGGAAAAGGCGTGATTGTGTATATGAATCAGGAAGGACGTGGAATCGGACTACTTAATAAACTCAAAGCATACGAACTGCAAGAGAAGGGAATGGACACAGTTGAGGCTAACCTTGCCTTGGGTTTCGATATGGACCAACGCGACTACGGAATTGGAGCTCAGATACTGCGCGACCTTGGTGTTAAGAAGATGAAGCTAATGAGCAACAACCCAAAAAAGCGTACTGGTCTTATCGGTTATGGCATTCAAATAGTGGATAACGTACCAATTGAGATTACGGCCAACGACCATAATCGCTTTTATCTCCAGACCAAACGCGACAAAATGGGGCATTTCATTAAGGTAGGAAAATAGCCGGAAAGCCCATAAACAGGGGGGTTCAAAGCATTTGTTTTAAATTCAAAAACAGGGTTGCGATTCCAAAACCAAGGGTATATATTTGCAACCGCTTTAAAAAAGCAAGACTCGATAGCTCAGCTGGTAGAGCATAACACTTTTAATGTTAGGGTCCTGGGTTCGAATCCCAGTCGGGTCACATTTAAAACTCCATTGCGATTATTGCAATGGAGTTTTTTTTTCACCTAAATCTAGGGCGAATACGTCAAATAAAGAAAGTGCTATACACTCTTAGAAAACATCTGCTTGCCTGAATCTTCGTTCCAAACAAATTCATCTAAAGCCATGCAGATAGTGCGAATGAATGCCTGACCTTCTGGCTTCACTTTTATGCCATCTTCATCAATAGTAAGAAGATTATCTGCCACGTGTTCTGAAAGTCTACTTACAACCAATTCTATCTCAGATTTGGCAAGGAAATCAAGCTTGCAGTTGAAAGCACACATCAAATCCAGAATTGCTCTTCGAATAACGAGGTCACGTTCTGTGTGCAGGTGTCCTTTTACTAAGGGTAATTTTTTGTTCTCAATCCATCCCAGATAAGCCTCAACCGAAATTGGATTCTGAGCCAACGAACTCCACGCATCGCTAATGGCCGAAACACCAAGGCCGATAAGCGTGTCGTTTTTTGCCTCGGTATAGCCCATAAAATTGCGGTGCATTTCTCCGTGTTGAGCAGCAACGGCCAAGCCATCATTGGGCTTTGCAAAGTGGTCCATACCAATCTCGACATAACCGTTATTGAGTAATTTTTCTTTGCCTGCATTGTACAAGGCAATTTTCATATTCTCATCCGGAAGGTCGCTTTCATCATATCCGCGTTGCGATGGGCTTTTCCATGGGACATGCGCGTAACTGTAAAAAGCAATTCGGTCTGGATTTAGCACAAGAACTTTATCAAAGGTGTCTAACATGCCTTCCATTGTTTGCTTTGGCAAACCGTATATCAAATCGTAATTGATGGAGCGATAACCTAGAGACCTTGCGTCTTGAGTTACGTTCCGAACCTGAGCAAACGATTGCATCCTGTTGATGGTGCGCTGCACAACTGGGTCAAAATCCTGAATACCGAAACTAACTCTGTTGAATCCATTACTTCGTAGCAGCTTCAGTTGCTCGGGTGTTGTATTGTTTGGGTGGCCTTCAAAACTAAATTGCGCCTTGTCTCTAACAACAGCATGGGCTAGAATTCCATCCATCAGCAGACCAAGATTTTCTGCTGAAAAGAAAGTGGGTGTTCCGCCCCCTAAATGCAACTCTGCCAACTTCGGCTTTTCTCCCAAAACCTCCACATACATTCTCCATTCTTCAAGAACAGCATCAATATAAGGCCCTTCAACCTTGTGGTTTTTGGTAATGCGTTTGTTGCAACCGCAGTACGTACAAAGGCTTTCGCAATAAGGCAAATGAATGTAAAGAGACAATCCTTCGTGCTTGTCCTTTTTGTAGCTGGCAACCAGTCTTTTCAGGTGTTCATCCTTATCAAATTCGGCTGTATTCCAATACGGAACAGTTGGGTAACTGGTGTAACGTGGGCTGGGAATATTGTATTTCTGAATAAGATGTGTGTTCATGGAGTGTGGCACTGTGGCACACCTCCTTCTGTCATATCCATGCTTGGACTGACGTACGGTATTCCGAGATTCATACCTCGTAGAATAAAAAGTGTACCCATGATGGCAAACATAATTGGCATCAATTTTCGGATTTTTCCGCGCCATTGCAGAGAAATCAGGTCACCAAAAAGCATGATAGAAATCATAATAGGAACGGTTCCTAAGCCAAATGCAGCCATAAATTGTGCACTTTCAATCGGATTTCCGAGTGCCAATGCTCCAGCCAAACCAACATAAACCAAACCACATGGCAACAACCCGTTTATTAACCCAAGAACCAATGGGCCAAAGGCATTTTTGCTTTGAAAAAGTCCTCGAAATGCTGATTTCAATTTTAGGAACAGCCGAGCGAAAGTTGATGTTGGGTCAAGCTTTTTGGTGATGGTTTTGGGGAGAATGAGAAAGGCGATAATTAGCACTCCCACGGCAATTGAAAGTGCTTGCTGATAACCACCTACGGCTATCTGCTCTCCTATTAATCCAACCATAAGCCCTAGCAACGAGTAAGTTGCAATTCGGCCAAAATTGTAAGTCAATGCGCGAATGATTCCTATTAAACCCGACTTCCCTCCCATTGGAACGGAAAGTGCAATTGGCCCACACATCCCAATGCAATGAAAACTCCCAAGGGCTCCGATGGCAAAGGCAGTGAGAAACATCAGTTTATGAGTAACATTTGTTCCTGAAAATAGGTTTTACCACTGTTTTTCCATTCTACTTTGATGAGATATTTTCCCTTAGAAAAACGGTCTAATGCAACATTGAAATTAGAATCTACCGCGGCCAGTTCCACCTTAAAATCCATTGTATCGTCTGATGGACGAAAGAAGTGAATTTTCACGTCCTGAACCGGAG
>JBDNJH010000013.1:0-9710 GCA_041687875.1 Flavobacteriales bacterium
AGGTGGTATCTGGCACTCAAAGAAACAACTCGTTGACCAACTTATGCAATACATCGAAACTTACAATGATACCAAGGCAAAGCCATTCGATTGGACGTACAATGGAATTAGTTCGCGCTCTAAGAAATCATTACACTAGTCCTCAATCACAGACATTCCGTCTGTTTTGCAGTTGAATTCTGCACTTTCAATCCCTAAGAAACTCAAAACAGTAGGTGCAAGATCTGTTTGAGAACTCGTGTACCATTGCTTAAAGGTTTCATTAGGCGAATTCATATACATAATGGTGTGCCTCACATGTTCGTTATCGTATTTACCACTATGACTTTTCCCATCACCTCCGTGGTCCGAAATAATACAGATTAGCCACTCTTCACCGTTCAGTCTTTTCGCCTCAATAATGCTAACCAAACTATCTATGTAACCATCTAACGTAGTTATGTAATTGGCGTATTCAGAAACATTGGGATTAAATCCATACTCATGGCCCATACCATCCAGTTCGTCAAATTGAAGAAAAAGTACCTCTGGAGTTAAGGGATTACCTTGATTCAAAAGCCCATTGGCTATAACGAAAACGTCATTATCGTTTATGCTTTCCGTTGGGGCGTAATCGGCAAAAGGTGTTGCTAATTCCTCATTTATAGGAGTCCAATTAACTACGGAAACGGTGTTCTTCTGTGGATTTGCTTGTTTCAAGTACTTGAAGAAATGCGAGAACTCGTTGAGTCGGTTACCTTCGAAATCATTGGTGGTTACTCTGTGCTTACAAAAATCTACCCCCGTGCATAAGCTACTCCAGTTTGGCCCACTAAAGGTTAATTCCTGTACGTGGTTCTTGTCTGTGAAGTATGTGTGTTGATTCTGTGCAAAAGCATACATAAAAGGCGAAAGACTCTCTTGCATGGCATCCGCTCTAAAACCATCGATGCCAATAATCAATACTTTTCTATTCGCTTTAAGCGGGTCGATGATAATAGAAGTATCTGCGCAAACGGTTGTCCACGTGGGGCAATTCTCCAAAATCGGTTCGTCTTTTTTGCAAGAAGAAAAAGCCATAGCCAAGATAAGAAGGAGCAAAAGTCGGCTTCTCACGTCTCAACCCCTAATTGATATTTATTTCCTTCAATATCAGCACTTTCTACCCAGTCTTCGTAAGTCAAGGTCTCATCAATAACCAAAGGATTTCCCAGATAGTCCAACCGCTTGCCTGGCCAAATGCAGGTTACCCATAGATAAGTGAAAAGGTTCTTCTGCTCCAAATTGGGATGGATGTGTGGGCTAATGTGCTCGGCATGATAAGCAGGCAACTGACTCCAATGCAAATCTGGCCGTTCGTGGTGCACCGTATGATACCCATTGTTGAACGCAATAAAATTAATAACCGGTCCAGTAAAATTCCTTGAATGATTGTAAGGGTGATTCTCATCGCACCCATCGTGCTGCCAAAAGTTGGTTCCCACAATACCCCACGCAGCATAAAAATGAGGGATAAAGATGAGCAGCAGCGCATATTCCCAATTGTAAAACAAGAGTCCAAATTTAACGCCCTGCACAATTACCATTTCCAAGACATATTGACGAAACCATGCAGGTTTTTCCTTTCTCATCCGCTTGGCAAAGGTGTTCTCATCCTTCATAATACCAGGCGCATGATGGAAGAAAAACAACAGTTGATTCAGAAAATTCGACTTGTAGCGCAATTTGGTGGTGCGAATACGGTCCATTGCTTTCTGCGTGTGCTGATGGTGGCTGAAATTGTGGCCAGATACATAAGCACTTACACTGTGCCCGTAGGTAAACGACATTACAATCTGAAACAGCTTGTTTATCCTCTTGCTTTTGAAGATGGGATGATGGATGGTATTATGAACCGTTACAGCGCAAAGGAAGGACAGCACCGCCAACAGAGCCACAATCGGTAGTCTTAAATACCATTCGGATGGGAAATAAACCCAAGCCAAAACGGAGCAGGTGAAGTAGAGCCCTACAATTGCCAATGTCCTTCTATCTGCTGTGTACTTGAGCATCCCGCAAAATTAGCGATTAGCAGATTAGGCACTCGCAGACCGTTTATAAGACCGAATTTAGTTTTAGCCATAAATCCAAATAATCAACCTTAGTCTGTTTCTGACACAATGAAAGCTCCAGTTCGGCAATTCGTTTAAATGGATTACTAACTTGAAACTACGTTCTTTCGTTAAGATTGAGGCAGGAAGTCTTTGAATCGGCTGATTTTTGCTTTGCTCTTGGCAACTTTTCTACAAGTTGTAGGTTACATTTGCACCGCCAAAATTGAAGCAAACCGAATATTTCCTTTCCTACAAAGCAATGAGCTGGAAAATCAAGCAGTTCCTTTCGCTTTCACTCCTGTTTTTATTCTCCATGTCGCTTTCTGCGCAGGAGAAATATACCATCAGTGGCACCATAACCGATGCGGCCAATGGCGAAACAATGATTGGGACCAACGTTTTTGTGGAGCCCATTATGAAAGGAGCCACCACAAACGTGTATGGCTTTTATTCACTTACGGTGCCCGAAGGAGATTATACACTGAAAGTTTCCTTTCTCGGATACGAAACCTATTCTCAAGAAATTAAGCTCAATAAAGACTTCACGTTCAATCTGGAATTGAAGGAATCTATCTACACCAAAGATGAAGTGGTGATAAAGGGCGAGAAGAGAGACGAGAATACCAAAAGCTCTAAGATGAGTACGGTGGAAATTCCTATTGCACAGGTAAAGGAATTACCAGCTTTAATGGGCGAGGTTGATATTATCAAAGTCATTCAGTTAATGCCCGGAGTTCAATCTGGTTCGGAAGGAAATGCTGGGCTTTATGTGCGTGGAGGTGGACCCGATCAGAATTTGGTTTTGTTGGATGAGGCGGTCGTATACAATGCCTCTCACTTGTTTGGATTCCTTTCGGTTTTCAATGCAGACGCCATTAAAGGCATGGAGCTAATTAAGGGCGGAATGCCGGCCAAATATGGCGGTAGGTTGGCTGCAGTGCTAGATATCAGCATGAAAGAAGGCAACAACAAGAAGCTAGAGGTTGAAGGTGGACTAGGAATCATAAACTCAAGGCTAACTGTTCAAGGACCGATTGTGAAAGACAAAGGTTCGTTCATCTTTTCGGGAAGGTTTGCCTATGCTGGCCTTTTAGGAGGAGCCATTGCCAACGCAGCCACCAAAGACAACGATGGTGGAGACGGAGGTTTCTTCGCGGGTGCTTCCTACTATTTCTTCGATTTGAATGGAAAAGTCAATTACACCTTAGGGCCCAAAGACAGAATTTTTGCCAGTGGCTACTTCGGAAGAGACGTTTTCGGGTTTAAGAGTCAGGATGATTTTTCGGCCAACATTTCTTGGGGCAATGGAACAGGCGCATTGCGTTGGAATCACATTTTTACCCCAAAGCTGTTCATGAACGCTTCGTTCATCTTCAGTGAATATACTTTCGAATTTGGAGCGGGACAACAGGAATTTGAACTCAAACTTCAATCAGGAATTCGCGATTACAATCTTAAATTGGATTTGAACTGGTTGCCAGATGTGCGTCATAATGTGCAGTTTGGTGGTAATTACATCTACCATACGTTTACACCAAGTAGCGTTTCTGCCCGTACGGGAGATACAGAGCTTGACCTTGGCGGTGTTATCAAATACCACGCGCACGAAGCAGCCATTTATATTCAGGATGATTGGGATATTTCGGACCGGTTCAAGGTTAATGTTGGTGTTCGAGGTTCCATGTTTGCACATACCGGACCATTTGACCGATATGGTACTAACGAAGTAGGTCAAGTGGTTGATACCACGCGTTATAAGACGCTCGAAAACGTGAAGACCTATGCATTTGCCGAGCCACGTGTCTCAGGTCGTGCCATGCTTGGAAAGCACAATAGTATCAAGGCCAGCTATACAATGAACTTCCAGTACATCCACTTGGCGAGTTTGGCCTCCATCAGTTTTCCCACAGACCTTTGGATGCCGAGTACCGATAAGGTAAAGCCGCAGGAAGGTCATCAATGGGCTTTGGGTTATTTCCACAATTTCTTTGACGACAAGCTTGAAATAAGCGTGGAAGGTTATTACAAAACGATGAAGAATCTGATTGAGTATAAGGATGGATTCAGTCCAGATCAGAACATCAACAATAATGTAGATAACAACTTCGTCTTCGGTAGAGGAAATTCTTACGGAGCTGAATTCTTCATCCGTAAAAATGGTGCAAAATTCAATGGATGGATTGGATACACACTCGCTTGGACCAATCGGAAGTTCGATGATCTGAACGGTGGAAACTGGTTTCCCGCAACGTACGATAGACGGCACGACCTTTCCATTGTCGGTTCTTATCGGATCAACGCACGTTGGTCGGTTTCTGCCATATTCGTTTACGGAACGGGAAGTGCCATGACGGTGCCTGCCGCACGCTATTTTGTCAATGGGAATATCGTGACAGAGTATGGCGAAAGAAATTCGTTCCGAATGCCCGATTATCATCGATTAGATCTTGGAGCAACCCTGCATCCGAACCCAAAGAAGAAAAGACGCTTCAAATCAACTTGGAACTTCGGTATCTATAACGTGTATAGCCGCCAGAATCCGTACTTCATTTACTTCGCAACAAAAACTTCGGAAGAAAATCAAACCATCACTATTGAAGCGCGGCAAGTTTCGGTATTTCCAATCTTGCCAAGTGTAACCTGGAACTTTAAATTTTAAGATATGACAAGGCTTATTCTTTCCATAGCAGTAGTTTTCGCAGTTTTTGTAGCAATGGTTTCGTGCGAGAAAGTGCTGGATATTGATTTGCCTGATGCAGTAAACGGAATTGTGTTTGAAGGATACATTGAGAATGGCACCTTCACTTACGTGCTAGTTAGTAGAAGCGAGAATTATTTTTCGCCAATAAACACCGCAGCCGAGGCAATTGTCAATTCACTTGTAACGCCCGACAGCGTTTTTATAACAGTTGACGGTGTGAGAACGGCCATGGACAGGGCCTGTCTTTCTGAACTTATGCCCGAAGAGCGGGAACTTCTGTTGGAGTTTCTTGGTTTTCAGTCATTTCCCGAAGGGTTAGACCTTTGTCTGTACCTTAAATTCAACATGCAAGGTGAATTTGGTAAGACCTATAAAATGACTGCTTACGTAGAAGGAAAGGAATACAACGCTGTAACCTCCGTTGGTCAGCCGGTGGAGTTGGATAGCCTTTGGTTTAAGGACGAATTGCCTTTAGATAGTTTGGGTTCTATTTGGTGCCGATTATCCGATCGGGCGGGAACGGATGATTATTATTATATGTGGACTCAAAACCTGACACAAGGCCGATCTATGTATGCTATTGATGGCAGTCCGAGTTTTGGAGACAGGCTGTTCCAAGGCGAGACCATCGAATTCAACTTTTACCAAGGTTCAAATTTGGCTAACGATGATGGCAATGGTGATGATGAACCCTGGTGGTTTAGAGAAGGTGACACGGTGATTGTGAAACTCGGCATCATTGACCGTGAGGTTTATAATTTTTGGGAATCGGTAGATGCCGCTTCAAACCTTAACCCGTTCAGTGCACCAACACCCGTTTTTTCCAATTTTGATAATGGCGGAAGAGGAGTGTGGGGTGGTTATGCCACCACAGTTGATACGTTTGTATGTGTGAAATGAAATGGTTACTAGGTTAATCGTTATTAGGGCTCATCCTGAACCAATAACCAATAACCCAATAACCAATAACCCAATAACCCAATAACCAATAACCAATAACTCAATAACCAATAACCCCGCAAGAAGAATGTCAGAAGAAATGGAAAGAAGAAGGTGTGTAATCATCGGGTCAGGTCCAGCAGGATATACAGCGGCCATTTATGCAGCAAGAGCAGATATGGAGCCGTTGATGTACACGGGGCTTCAACCAGGTGGTCAATTGACCATTACCACTGAGGTTGACAATTATCCGGGTTATCCAGATGGAGTAGAAGGGCCACAAATGATGGAAGACTTGCGCAAGCAGGCCGAACGTTTTGGAACAGAAGTTCGTTATGAATTGGTTACTGAGGTTGATTTTACTGGACCTGTTCATAAGGTCATTATAAACGATAAAGTAGTGTTGGCAGATTCGGTTATCATCGCCACAGGCGCATCTGCCAAATGGCTTGGTTTGGAAAGCGAACAGCGACTGAATGGTTTCGGAGTTTCTGCCTGTGCGGTTTGCGATGGTTTCTTCTACAAAGGACAAGAAGTGGTCATCGTTGGAGCAGGAGATACCGCTGCCGAAGAGGCTTCTTACCTAGCCAAGCTTTGCACCAAAGTAACCATGCTTATCCGTAGAGATGAGATGCGCGCTTCTAAAGCCATGCAGCATCGCGTAGCAAATACCAAGAACATTGTAATGCTTTACAACCACGATACCATCGACATTGTAGGCGAAAAAGGTGTGGAAGGAGCGAAGGTGCTAAACAACAAAACGGGTGAGGAATATGTAATTCCATGTACTGGTTTCTTCGTAGCCATTGGTCATAAACCGAACACCGACATTTTTAAAGGTTGGTTAGATATGGACGAAACAGGTTACCTGAAAGTAACTCCGGGAACCTCAAAAACCAAGATTGCGGGCGTATTTGCTTCAGGAGATGCAGCCGATAAGGTATATCGTCAGGCGGTAACAGCAGCCGGAACAGGTTGTATAGCTGCACTAGACGCAGAACGCTATTTGAGCGAGATTGGAATTCATTGAGATCTGTAGTCAGGTTATTCGTTATTGGACCGCGACCTCAATAACCAATAACCCAATAACCAATAACGAACACCATTGAAATTCCGTTCCGAAGTAGAAATTGAGAAGCCGATTGAGGAATTAATCGTGCTCATACAAAATCCTGAAGTAACGCTAAAGTGGCTACAAGGGTTGAGGTCGGTAAAGCACGTTTCTGGAGAATTGAGACAGCCCGGAGCAATCAGCAAAGTTGTTTTTGATTCGCCTGCCGGGCGTTTGCTTATTACCGAAACAGTGGTTAGTAACGACCTTCCCCAAGAATACATTATGCGCTATGATGGTCAGGGTTATGTGAGCTATTCTAATTACAGTTTCGAAAAGGTGTCTAAGGGGTCAACCCGATTCATTCTTCAGCAAGATGTAGAACTTAAAGGGGCACTCAGATTGGTAGAAGGGTTAATGAAAAAGACCATGGAGAAGCAGCTCAATAAAAGTGCTGAGAGTTTTAAGCGCTACGCTGAGAATCACTAATAACCGAACTCAGGTTAATAGGAAGGCTCATTGCCCAGCTTCCATTTGATGTTGCAACCCAAGCTTGGTTGCTGTTCGGCTGGTACTTCTTTTCCAGCAACCAATAAATCAAGCACCTTGCGCAGGTCTTTTCCGTTCACAGGTTCTGAATTTCCGGGACGGCTGTCGTCCAATTGGCCACGGTAAACGCATAAATCGTTTGCATCAAATACGCTGAAATCAGGCGTGCAGGCTGCAAAGTATGCCTTGGCTACTTCCTGCGTTTCGTCATACAAATAGGGGAAAGAAAAGTTCTTGTCCGTGGCCAATTGCTTCATCTTCTTTGGAGAATCATCAGCATAAAGGGTCACATCGTTGGAACTGATGGCAACAAATCCGATTCCTCGGTCTTTGTAATCATTGCCTATTCTAATGAGCTGGTCCATAACATGTATCACAAACGGACAATGATTGCAGATGAACATCACCACTGTACCTTTTTCCCCCTTCAATTCCGAAAAGGAAACCAAGTTGCCAGAAACAACATTTGGCAATAGAAAATTTGGGGCTTTGTAGCCGAGTTCAAGTTGTACGGTAAGTGTTCGTGCCATGCGCTAAAAATAAGAAGGGCAAACCAATTAGTCCGCCCTTCTAGAAAAGGCCTAGTAGGTTTCCTTGAGTTATTACTTTACCATTCTTTTCGTGTCGATTACTTGACCAGATGACTTTCAGATTCTTGAGCTCAACCGCCTTATCCATAGGGTCTTCTTCTCCACTCATCCTGTTCTGAGGTGTAGCACCGCAAAGGTTTGCCTCGCGCACACAAAGCTCCAATTCTTCCAAGCGTTCGGTAAGTTTGGTTATCGTCTCATCCTTTTGGACCATTTCCACCTGTTGCTGCTTGAACCCTGCGATAAGCAAGGGAATAAGTTGGGCGTAGTTCACACCTTTCAGTTCTATCTGAGCTGCAATTTCATTACCCAAACTGTCATACTCTGCTGGGTAAACAATATCTCTCGCAGTTTTGGGCAACACCTGCTCAAGTTTTTGGGCAATAAGCCCCATCTTATGGTCTGCTGGTAGCGGAAATCATACCCTACTGTGGTGAGTTGCGCAAGTAGTGTTGATGCTGATTGTATCGGTTCTACGTTGTCCATTAGATTTTCGTCAGAAAAGGTGTCATAACCGCCAGAGGCGATGACATCGCTACTAAAAAGTCCAGCTGAATTATTAATGTCTCCAACCCCGTTTAGTGGTGTTTAAAGGGCTGTTGGTTCGCCCGTCATTGCGAAGGAGGAACGAGCTTGGCAATCTCTAGCAAGTACGTGCCAACCCGAAACAGATTACCACGAAATTTCCCGCAATGACATGTCAGCAACTCCTTCCTACCTCAACCATTTCTGAAATTCAAAAGCGAGACCTTTGGCTTCATGGCAGAACAGAACAAAAACCAAGAGGCTATTCTAGCTAAGCTTGGAATTACGGCATTGAATGCCATGCAAGAAGAGGCGCATAAGGCAATCAGTACGCATGCCGAAGTGGTGTTGCTTTCTCCAACGGGTACGGGTAAAACCTTGGCGTTTCTGTTACCGATTATCGCGGCATTGAATTCGGAATTGGACGAAGTGCAAGTGCTCATTCTTATCCCATCCAGAGAGCTTGCCATTCAAATAGAACAGGTGGTGAGAGAGATGGGCAGCGGCTATAAAACCATGGCGGTTTATGGCGGAAGGTCGGGGTCTAAAGACAAGCTGGAATTAAAGCATCCGCCTGCCATATTGATTGGCACACCGGGCAGAGTGGCCGACCATATTAGAAGAAAGAACGTTGCCACACGCTACATCAAAACGCTGGTACTGGATGAGTATGACAAATCGTTAGAAATTGGTTTTTCGAACGAAATGAAGGAGATTATAGAATCCTTGCCCAACTTAGAAACAAAGGTGCTGACCTCTGCCACGCAAAAAGTGAAGATTCCCGCATTTGTGGGTATTACGAATGCCAAGCACCTCAACTTTTTGCAAAGTACCGAGTTGCAGTTGGCATTGAAGCTGGTTGTTTCTCCAACCGAGGATAAGCTGACAACCTTGGTGGGCCTGCTGCAACACATTGGGCCAAAAAATGGCATTGTCTTTTGCAACCTAAAGGATAGCATTGAGATGATAAGCAACCACTTGCACAAGAACCATATTCACCATGTGTGTTTTTATGGTGGCTTAGAGCAAATTGACCGAGAACGGGCACTAATTAAGTTCAGAAATGGCACGCACCGCTTATTGCTTGCCACCGATTTGGCGGCAAGAGGAATTGATGTGCCAGAACTGGATTTCATCATTCATTACCAACTTCCGCCACGACCAGATGAGTTTGTACACCGAAACGGACGAACCGCACGCATGAACACCGAGGGCACTGCCTATGTGCTCAAATGGGAGAAGGAAGCGCTTCCCGTGTTTATAAAAGGGGCAGAGGAGATTGC
>JBDNJH010000002.1:0-21016 GCA_041687875.1 Flavobacteriales bacterium
ATCCATCACAGAATTGATCGGAAAAAAAGGCAAAGCGCAGGGAAGCATGAAGGACGTGGCGCTGGAAGAAGTGAAAGAATATGCTGCTGAAGATGCTGATATCACCTTTCAACTGTTCGAGAAATTCAGTCCGTTATTGGATGAGGTTGAAGCGCGAAAACTCTTTAATGAAGTGGAAATGCCACTTATTCCCGTATTGGGCGCCATGGAAATGGAAGGAATCAAGTTGGATGTGGCGGCACTTAAAACCATGTCGGGCGAGCTGAACGAAGACCTCATCCGTTTGCAGGCCGAGATTATCAATCTGGCTGGAGTCGATTTCAATATTCAATCACCAAAACAGTTGGGAGAAATCCTTTTCGATTATTTGAAAATCGATACCAACGCCAAGCGTACAGGCAAAACCAAACAATACAAAACGGGCGAGGAGGTTTTGAGCAAACTGGTTGGGAAACATGCCATCGTTCCGAAAATTCTGGATTACCGTTCGGTTCAAAAACTGAAATCTACTTATGTTGATACGCTACCCGAATTGGTGAATGCTAAGACAGGAAAGATTCATACCAGCTACAACCAAGCAGTTGCCGCAACTGGTCGTTTGAGCTCAGATAATCCAAATTTGCAGAACATTCCAATCAGAACGGAACGAGGAAGAGAGATTAGAAAAGCCTTCATTCCGCGAAGCGAAGACTACGTTCTGCTTGCAGCGGATTATTCGCAGGTGGAACTCCGAATCATTGCTGCCTTGAGCAAGGATGGACCCATGATTGAGGCATTCAAGAACGGGTTGGACATTCACGCAGCCACGGCAGCAAAGGTTTTTGGGGTGAAGTTGGAAGAAGTAGATCGCGATATGCGAAGCAAGGCCAAAGCTGTCAACTTTGGATTGATGTACGGACAATCAGCCTTCGGTTTGGCAGATAATCTGGGCATTTCAAGAACAGAAGCGAAAGATATTATCGAAGAATATTTCAAGCAATTCCCAACCATTCGTGCTTACATGGACAGCAATATTCAGTTTGCTAAGGAAAATGGATATGTAGAAACCATCATGGGCCGCAGACGCTACCTGAGAGACATCAATTCAAACAATCAGACCGTTCGTGGTTATGCCGAACGCAACGCCATTAATGCGCCTATTCAAGGCTCGGCAGCCGACATCATTAAAGTGGCCATGATCAATATCCATGCAGAAATGAATAAGCGAAAAATGAAATCGAGATTGCTACTTCAAGTGCATGACGAGCTCGTTTTTGATGCGCATAAAGATGAATTGGAAGAACTGAAAGAACTCGTCAAAGACAAAATGGTCGGTGCCGTAGATCTCGAAGTTCCGATGGTGGTAGATATGGGTGTTGGAAAGAATTGGCTGGAGGCGCATTGAATTTTGCCTTACCAACATCTCCATTGTCAGCCAAATCTCACATTCAACCACACATTTGGCTACGTATAAAACTGTTTTGGTTCTCTGCCGAATACAATAACCATCGAACCCTTCTTTCGTGTTCAGCGTAAGCCATCAATTGCACAGCACGAACGAAATTCTATTTTTGTTCCCACAAAGGAATTTAGGAACATGTACAAACCAATGAAAACACTATTAGGTCTGGCGTTTGCCACCTTCATTCTCGCTTCGTGCGGATCAGAACAAAAGCCAGCTGCCGAAGATGCTGCTTCGGAAATGACAGCAGAAGACCTCGCCCAGGCAGATGAGATGATCCAAAACATGCCATCTCCTATTGAAATGGCGATTCTTGTTAAACATGCCGGAGGCGAATACAACCCAAAATTGCTCAATGATGTCAAAAACTTGGATTCGTATGTGACCAAGGGTAAAAAGACCATCAACATGGGCGTTTATAGCTCGGATGTAGGTTATACCTCGCTTTACAAGCAAACGCAGGAAACCGTCTTCTACTTAAATAATGTGCGTAAACTGTCTGATGACATCGGCCTTTCGGATGCATTCGGTCAAAGCATGTTTGATCGGGTAGAGTCCAATATCGAAAATCGCGATTCGTTGCTTCAAATCCTCAGCGCAGCGTATGATGTGGCTAACCAGTATTTGAAAGAGAACAACCGAATGAACACTTCTGTGTTGATGCTCGGAGGAGGTTGGATTGAGTCGATGTATTTAGCAGCAAACCTTGGTGCTAATGGCGGCAGACCAGCAGATATTATTTCGCTGCGGATACTTGAACAGGAGAAGGTGTTGACCAAAATTGTATTCGCCATGAAAATGGTAGAAGGCGACCCTTTGGCAGCAGAATTTGCATCTAAATTGGAAGAATTGTCAATGGTCTTAGTGGCAAGCGAAATCCGCGTTGGCGAAGGCGAAGATGCCACTGTTGATGCTGCAAAAATGGAGAAAGTTTATGCGCTGGTTGATAAAATTCGTGCGTGGGCAGTAGCTTAATTCTAATGTCATTCAAAAAAATTCATTTAAAGCGATCGTTTGTTTGGTCGCTTTTTTTGTGCCTTATCTTTTTCCAATCCAAAGCACAGCAATTCGATTGGGCAGAAAGTATTGGAGGCCTTGGTCTTGATGTTGGGCGAGCCGTTACAACAGATGAGGATGGAAACGTATTTGTAGTAGGGAATTTTACGGGCGGAACACACATTGCCGATACGTTTCTTACTGGTTATGGCTCGATGGAAGCGTTCGTTGCCAAGTTCACCTCAGAAGGGGATTTTCTTTGGGCGCGGGTCATTTCTGGCCCTTTGGAGGATATGGCTAGAGGCGTAGTGACCGATTATGAAGGAAACGCCTATGTGGTCGGACACTTCACGGATACGGTCACGTTTGCCGTAACTCCCACCGGCACTATTGCCGCCAAGTCTGCTGGAGGCCAAGATGTGTTTGTGGTTAAATATTCACCCAATGGGCAACTGATGTGGAAACTGACTGGAGGTGGTACTGGAAACGATACCGCCACCGATATAGACCAATATAGATGGAGCGGAAAACTGTATGTAAGCGGAGGATTTGAAAACCGTGCAAGTTTCGGCACGGCTACCATCCTCTCAAACGGGCTTTCGGATGCTTTTCTCTTGAAAATGGATATGGGAGGCAACGCCCATTGGATTAGAAATGGTGGAGGTTTGGAACACGATATTGCAGCATCTGTTGCGGTTGGAAATGGCGAGGCCATCTATATTACAGGAGACTTTTACGATCAGGCGCAGTTTGGGCAATCACAACTTCAAGCAATGGGAAGTTCAGACA
Organism: Flavobacteriales bacterium; assembly: GCA_041687875.1. Taxonomy (GTDB): domain Bacteria; phylum Bacteroidota; class Bacteroidia; order UBA10329; family UBA10329; genus UBA10329. Next base: position 3,227 of record JBDNJH010000002.1, read on the forward strand.
TGTTTTTGGCCAAATTCACCGAAGACGGAACTTTACAATGGGTCAGAACCAATGGTGGCACTTCCGTGGATGTGGCAACATCTGTAGGAACCGATCTCAACGGAAAAGTATTCGTTGCAGGGTACTACCAAGGCACCACTTTCTTTCAAACTTTCTCAGCAACGGCCATCGATTACAATGACGTTTTCGTGTCCAAATTTGATGCTGATGGGAACTGTGAATGGCTCAGTTCTGCAGGCAGTTGGAACTTGGACAACTGCTTGGGGATGGCCGTGGATTGGGACGGATCAACGTACCTGACCGGGTTTTTTGAAAATGAAATGTTTGCCCAAAACATCTCTTTTGAAGGCAATGGCTACGATATTTTCATTCTGAAATACAATCCTGATGGAACAATCAGATATGGTCGCAATGCGGGTGCTGCAAGTTCAGATTTCGGTACAGCCATTTGTCTTGGGCCAGATCAAAGTCTTTACATAACCGGTTATTATTTCTTCTTCGCAGATTTCGACCAAATAACTATTGGTAATGCAGACTATGGAGATTGTTTCTTGGCTAGAATGACCGATATCCTTTCAATTTCGGATGAAGATGCGAAAGAATCAATAGACGATTGCCTGAATTACAATTATGGCCAAAGAACCATGCAGGTAGACTGTAACGACCTTACCAATTGGATGGTTATTAATACTCTCGGACAAACCGTTGCAACCGGAAATGTAAACGGTTCCAACATCGATTTTTCGTTCTTAATTTCGGGCCATTACATATTTAGAGGAGATCGGAACGGAATACCCTCCTCGGTAAAATTTGTTGTGCCTTAGGCCACAACCTTCAAAATACGGTCAATCTGACCAATGTGTCGAATTACGTGCTGACGCATGAATTTGACACTTTGTAAAACACTCAATTTTCCTGCTGCTGGATGCTTGAAAAGCTCATTCCCGATGATGTTTTCATCTACTGTTTCATACTGCTTTCTAAGGCCACCACGCACTTCGTTCCATTCTGCCACGGCTTGTGCGTATGTGACGTTTATTCCCTCAGGAATTTGAGCCACGGGTGGCGCCTTGTACTTAATTGGAAGAGAAACAGCCAAATTCAGCAACTTCTGCTTTACGGCTGCACCAAATGTGGCTTTCTGATGTCCGCCAACCTCCAGTTTTTTCAGCATGTATTGCAATGCCCCATTTTCTGCAACCTTAAGGTGATAGACCGTTTCCGTAACCGACCATGAATCAGCAGCAGGTTTTTTGGAGAGGATTTCTTCAGAATATTGCTCCAATCGCTTGAGCAACTGCTGGCGTTCGTTCTCCATTCTTTCAAATGCTTCCATTAATTCTTTACGTGTTGCCATGTTTTTTATTTGATTTAATGGTTCTACTGTTATTTTAATGGAAATGTGGTTGATACGGTTTGCCGTGGTTACGAATTACGAATAAAACGCGAATATGCGAATTCGCTGTTATGCCGGGTTCTCAGCTATTCGCTATTGATACCGTTCTTTGTGATGCCTCATTCGTCATATTCGTATCCATTCGTAATTCGTAACCGCAATATCCATCATTTTGCAGGCCCCACTAAATTCGTGGTAATAGCGATTCAATTAACCGTTAAGCGATTTACCGCAGCTTTCACCTGCATCGGATTCCAATAGCGCCAAGTTCTGTATTCTTCAAAGGTTTTTACATTCTGCGGTAGCCACTTTAGGAATTGTTCCTTATCGTTTTCTTGAAGTATGGTTGCAAGATAGGCTTCCAGCAACCCAAGTTTTTCCAATTCTTTCAATCGCTGGAATAGAGGGAAAACCGAGAAACTGTCGTATTTCCAATTCTCAAGAAGGCATTTTCGTTTCTCAAGTTGGAGTGCAGATTCAGTCTTGCTTGCCGAACAGTTCTCTGAAAGCACAATTTGCAAATCCTGATCTAGTTTTTCGGGATTTCCATTCCATTTTGATGAAAATACAGCATCCGAACTGTTGGCGATAAGCATGGCAGAAGACCTCAAAAGGTCTACGTCTTCTGTCATATTAAAACAGATTTCGGCATAAAACCAGACCCAAAGATGGTTGCCTGTTGCTTTCATCAGTTGAGCGGCCCAAAAGTAGTTTTCTGCAAAATTCGGAGCCTTCTCAATGCCCGATTCAAACACGGAAAGAGCGTCAACAGCTTCCTCCATTGCCAATTTCCTTTTTCCCAATTCTAAATAGAGAACGCCTGCGGATGGGAATTTTTGTATGCCATAACGGAGCGCGTCCAGTTCCTTTTTCCGCTCAGGGTCTTGTGTTTTTTTTCGATTCTTCTAATTCTCTGTAGCAGTTAGAAAGGGCAATGTATAAATCTGACTGTGCGTTCTTATTGTACTGGAGGTCGAAAAGGTATTTCTCCGCCCTCTTCGGATTGCCACTTTTCAGATAGGCTTTCCCAATTTCAAAGACATAATCATATTCGTGTGGCTCAAGGTGTCGTGCCTGTTTTAGCAGTTTTATGCCTTCTTCAAACGCACCTTCATCCACCAGTTTTATTCCCTCAACACCAATAGAATATGCGTCTTCTCCACCCTCAGACTGTGCCAGTGCAAACTGTAGTTGGAGTGAAAAGAAGCAACAAAGCCAAAGACGAATCATATTTCAAATGTAAGCAAATGGGTTACTCTGAAAGTTTGGCGTAAAGCAGGTAACTATGGCAATCGCATTTGACTTTTATACGTGGCCTCATTCATGATCAAACATGAGGGACAATACATAGGATAGCCACAGAAACACAGAATGGACACAGAAAACGTTGCCCCTTCTCTGTGAAAATCTCTGTGAATTCTGTGTTTCTGTGGCTAGAAAAATGTCTCTTCATAAGACTGCGCAAATAAGCAGACCATCATTTTTGTTTTTTAAATGTGTTTGCCCTGAAGAGTGTAATCGCTTACTAATTTGATTGACGAAAAACAATCAGCGAGCAGCGATTTATGCCCATAGTAAACTTTAGCATGTTGATTGTCTTTACGGATTCCATACTCACGCTTTGTCAACACAAACGTGTCGTTTATCGTAATCATAGTGTTGCACTTACGGACACGGCAAATATAGCTGCTCACTGTAACCATAGTGGTCGTTTGTCGTTTTAACAGTCTAAACCCGCATCAACCTAAAGGATTGGAAAATTTATTTGATTACTATAAGGAACTTGAGAAAGACCGTCTCAGCTTTATTTTCAATGGCGATGTGAGCGATGACATTACTGACGGCATCATCCGCATTACTGAGTTCAATGTCAACAATTTTGAGGCACTGGCCAGTCTCAGCAAACGCATTTCGTTCATCATGGTGGAGTGTTTTCAGAACGTGGTTCGCCATGGTTTGAAATCAGAACAAGGATTAGAAAAAGAAAAAGCGGGCGGTCTTTTTGCAGCGCGTTTGATGGGTGAGGCCAATTATATCAGCTCTATCAATCTGATTGATATTCAGGAGGTTGAGCTGCTACGCGAAAAGCTGAATCAGCTAAACTCCATTGAGAAGGACAAGTTGAAAGCACTGTATTTGGAGGTTCTTAACAATCAGGAGTTGTCTTCTAAAGGTGGAGCCGGTCTTGGCCTGATACAATTGGCAAGAAAGGCCGGACAGCCAATCTCGTTCGATTTTGAAAGCATCAGCGAGCATCTCTCCAACTTTTATTTATCTCTCAAACTGACTACCGCTGGCCAATCTGAACCAGGCGAAGCGTTGCGTTTTACCAAATCGTTTTACCAAAAAATTAAGGCCTCGGATGTGCTGATGATTTATAAAGGCGATTTTGGCAAGGATTCAATCATGCCTATCATCCAGATTATTGAAGAGAAGGTAAAAACCGACAACGAATTGAACACTTCAAAAGGATTCTTCTTGATTTTGGTAGAATTGCTTCAGAACGTATCGCGTCATAATTTAAATAGCGTCAGCAAGGACGGTATTTTCATGATTACCGAAGACAAAAACGGGACGTATTGGACCTCAGTAGGAAACGTAGTTGACAAGGGTACAAAAGCATTGCTCATAGACCGCATTGACGGACTGAACGCAATGGACGAAATTGAATTGAAACAAGCATATAAGCAAACATTGCGAGACGGGGTATTCAGCGATAAGGGTGGAGCAGGATTGGGACTCATTGAAATTGCCCGAAAGAGTTCGGAAAAGTTGATTTATAGCTTTGATGAGTTGGGCGATGGGAATCACTTTTTTACATTTAATGTCAAATTTTAAGTCATGGTCGAATCGTTAAGATTAGCAGCCACCGAAGACACTCCGATGATTGATTTCGATACATCGACCGGAGTATTCAAGGTAAGCGGGCGTTCGTTACCAGAGGATGCGTTGGAGTTTTTTAAACCGATTGAAGAATGGTTGAGAGCCTACGTTGAGAATCCGTTGGAAAGCACCACGATAGAAATGTCGGTCGATTATTTCAACTCAGCATCTACGCGTTACATTTTCAATATTCTGATGAGTTTAGAAGACTTGATTGATGCCGGAAAAGAAGCCAAAATCATTTGGTACTATCGCAAAGATGATGAGTTGATACAGGCCAAAGGCGAAGAGTTGGAGAGCATATTGGAAGTGCCATTTGAAATGAAAGCAGTTTAAATCTCATGGCAAATGACACTGTACAGGATGTAAGATTGAAATATGCGCTGTATGGCGCATTGTTTGGGTTGGCCTTCCCAATTATTGCAACACTTTTTGATGCGTATATGCGCGACCTCGGTCTTGGAATGGCTGGGCTGATTGAAGCACAAAAAACACAACCGCTACATTGGATTATTGACACCGCCCCAATTTTTCTTGGAATTTTTGCGGGACTTGCTGGAATTAAACAGCAGGAGGTGATTGAAGTGAACGAAGGACTGGAGCGAAAAGTAGAGCAGCGAACAGAAATGCTGCATGAGCAGAACGAAGAACTCCGAACCATTCAAGATGAGTTGGAAGACAGTTTAACCCGCATTTCGCAGAGCATCAATTACGCACAGCGAATTCAAGATGCCATCGTTTCGAATACGAATGAGCTAAAGTCTGCTTTTCCTGATTCGTTTGTCATGTTTAGACCGAGGGATGTGGTAAGTGGCGATTTTCCATGGTATTTGAAGAAAGGCGATTACCATTATTTGGCCGCAGTTGATTGTACTGGGCATGGTGTTCCTGGCGCGTTCATGTCGCTTATCGGTTACTTCCTTTTGAATCGGATTGTGAAGGAAAATGGCTTTTCCAACACCGATGAGATCCTTACCGAGTTGCACAAGGAAGTGGTGAAAGTCTTGAATCAGAGCGATGATTCGGATGTGCACGATGGGATGGACTTAGCTCTTTGCCGCATCGACACCGTAAAAAAGGAAGTGATGTATTCTGGTGCGGGAAATCCTGTTTATCACGTAAATGAAGCTGAGATTACAGAATATAAGGCAGATTATTGGAGCATTGGCGGCACGCAGTATCGCAAGCGTGGCAACTACGGTTCGCATTCTTTCAGCTATAAGGATGGTGACATGATTTCGATGTTCTCAGATGGAATCACAGATCAGTTTTCTGCCGATGGCGAGAAGAAATTCGGCTTCAAACGAATTAGAACGCATCTCGAAAATAATTCATCTGGATCAATGGCCGATATGAAAACATCCTTTGAATCGGAAATGAACCAATGGATGGGCGACCACAAGCAGCTAGACGATATGCTGATGATGGGCGTGAGGTTGTAATGCTTTCGGTTAAGATTCAGGTTTCAGGAAAAGTTCAGGACGTTTGGTTTCGTAAATACACCTGCGAAAAAGCACTTGAAATTGGCCTCTCAGGAACCGTTCAAAACCTCGAAAACGGAAACGTTCTCATTCACGCTTCAGGCACAGAAAATCAGATTTCAGCACTGGAAAAATGGTGTTGGCAAGGATCTCCGCTTTCAAATGTCACAGATGTGAAATTGAGCGTCTCAGAAGCTGCTTCTTTTCCTGATTTCAGGGTAGTAGCGTAAGGTAAATGCGTCATTCTGAATTAATTTCAGAATCTCTAGCTAAGTCCCAAATTATTTTGATGCTGAAACGAGTTCAGCATGACCGACTGTTTTACCAAGGATTCCTTCCCTGTTCAGCTTGCAAGAATTCGGGCAATTGCTCGGGGCTCAGGTTGCTTGCAATGATTTTGTTGTTCTTGTCTAGCACGTAAAGCTCAGGCGTAATATCGATATGATACTTGTGGTCGTAGCGGCTCTTCCGCTCTGGATCAAAAGCATTATGAAACGTCATATTGTTCTTTTGAATAAAGGCTTGCCACTTGCTTTTGTCCTTATCCGTGCAAAGCGCAAACACATCCAATCCTTGGTTTTTCCATTGATTGTAAACCTTCGCCATCTCGGGTGCTTCCTTTTGGCAATGCTCGCAATCGTACGAATAGATGAATACCACTTTTATCGGTGCTTTCATTCCGTAGATAGAAACCGTTTCACCTTTCTCGTTCGTTGCCTGCACATCCTGAGCAATTTTTCCGATCAGGCTCGGTTTCATCAAACTCACCTCACCACGCAATCCTTTAATCTCCTCAGGAGTTGACCAAAAAGCCAACTCTGGTGTCCAATACGCATCAATCATGTGAACGTACAAAGCCTCCGTTCCCATCGTCTTAGGCGTTTTGTATTCTAGGGCAATCCAATTCACAATAAACTTGAAAAGCTCCTTGTTTCCTTTCGTTTTGTTGATGAGTTCATCCGAATAACGAATTAGCGAATCGGCATTCTGAGGAGTAAGCTCTTTGATGTATTTGCGAAGCTTGTTTGCAAACACAGGCGTGCGCATCGTCCAATCGGCATTCAAATCAACATTATCGAAAAACGCTCTTCGGTATTGATAAACCTGCGCCACCTGATCCAACTCGCCATTCGGAAGTTTCGGAGTGGTCAGCTCTGGATTCTGTCCCGATAATTTGAATTTGGTAAAAAACGAACTCGGCTGATTGTCCGAAAACCATTGTACGTGGTCTGTACGCTCCTTCACCAACGCTTCCTGTTTTGCTTTTACGGTAGTGTACTCGGCAGTTCCTTCCGTCAACTTCGCCAATTGGTCATTCACAGTTTGCAGCCTCGTGCCGAATTCTGCTTCAAACTTCAGGTTCTTGTAGAGAAGCTCATTGTCCAAGCAGCCATCCACCTTCATGGCGTTCACAAAATCACCTTTTCTGGTCTCCAATTTAAACTCCTGATCCTTGTCCAAAAGCAACTGAAAATAACTATTGTCCGAACCCAGCATCATGTAATAAAACCCTGTTGGTAGCAGCGAATCAGCCTCAAATACAAACCTGCCGTTGGCATCGCTTCTGGCCGAATCCACAATAAAATTCTGATTGCCAAATGCACCCAGCATTTTTAGCAGCTCGTTCGGAGCACCCTGAATTACCACTTCCATGTTCAAGTTGCCATCGGCAACAACTTCAGTAGCTTCATTCTCACCTGTGGTTTCCGCAGAATTGCCGCCACAAGCGAACAGCACGACCGACAGCATCAATTGAAAAATAACACCCATCGAATTTGAGTTTACCATAGAAAGAAAATGTTCAAGAAATTATTTCGCGCCAGCGACTTTCGGGGCAAAAGATTCCATGTCGCGGTCAAACAGATACATTCCGCCTTTATCGGTACCAATCAGATCCAACTTGTCAATTAGCGTTTGTGCCTGTCTTTCCTCCTCAATCTGCTCTGCAACATACCATTGCAAGAAATTGTGAGTGGTGTAATCCTTCACTTTTAGGCACGTATCCACCAAATCATTAATTTCTTTGGTTACAATTTGCTCGTGCTGCAAAACCTTGGTAAATACCTCGCGCGCACCCTTATATTCTTTAGGAGGCGCACCAATTGTCGGCACCAACGCATGTCCTCCCCGGTCGTTTATGTAATGGAAAAGCTTTAACATATGCACACGCTCCTCATCTGCCTGCGTGTATAGGAAGGCACTGATTCCGTTTAGCCCCGACTTCTCTGCCCACGAAGCCATCGAAAGGTAATATTGAGACGATTCGAATTCGAGTTCAATCTGATGGTTTAGCAATTTTTCAATCTTAGTGTCAAGCATGATTTTCGTTTTAAATACACCCCAAAGGTAAAGCTACCCATCAGATATGAAAATCCGATTCTTCGTTAAGCATAGCCGAAACGAATTTTGGCAATTTTGATTTGGGCGTGCCCCCGATAAAAAATCGGGGTCGGGGTTTCCGCTGTATCTTTTTTTCCACCCTCATTTCGACTTCGCTCAATGAAGGTGGGAAAAAAGGATGCCGCTTCCACCCCCTCACGCGGTGCCATCTGCAAGCCTCAGCACTTGGTTAAATCTGATTCTGAGCTGTATAGAAAAACGCTAGAATCGAAGAATTCACATGAATATTCCCAATGGAATCGAAAGATTCATGAGAATTTCGTCCATCCCACCTGAACTGGCAGGTGCGTTCTACTCTTTAGAGCGTGGGAATCTGGTATGCGAAAAACCGCGCCATCCGCCTAATCCTTACTTCGATAAAAGCTCTGCACAGGCTACTCCATTAACTACCTTTGCCCCCATGCTTGAAGACAAAGAAAGAACAGAATTAAGCGATTTGGGCGAATTCGGCCTCATTGATCGCATTGCAAAAAGTGTAGAAATCACCCAAAAAAGCACCGTCAAGGGTATTGGCGATGATGCTGCGGTTATCGGAATAGGAAAGCAGAAAATGCTCGTTTCCACCGATTTGCTGTTAGAAGGAATACATTTCGATCTGAGTTATGTTCCCCTCAAACATTTGGGCTACAAAGCTGTGGCGGTCAACCTATCAGACATCTATGCCATGAACGGAAAACCTACTCAGATTACGGTTTCCATCGGGCTTTCAAGCCGTTTTCCGCTAGAAGCGATTGACGAACTCTACACAGGAATTCTTCTCGCTTGCGATAAATACGATGTCGATCTGGTTGGAGGAGACACAACCAGCTCTGTTTCGGGACTGACCATTTCTGTTACCGCCATTGGCGAAGCAAACGAAGACCACATCGTTTACCGGAATGGTGCCAAGGAAACCGACCTTATCTGTGTTTCGGGCGATTTGGGTGCGGCCTATCTCGGTCTGCAATTGCTCGAACGGGAGAAAGAGATCTTTAAGGACAATCCAGCCATTCAGCCTGATTTAACGGGACACGATTATGTACTGGAGCGTCAACTCAAACCAGAGCCTCGTGCTGACATCATCGACATTTTGAAGCTCGAAAAGGTAGTTCCTACATCCATGATTGATGTTTCGGACGGGCTGAGTTCTGATTTGATGCACATCTGCACGCAAAGTGGTGTTGGGTGCCGCATTTACATTGAGAAATTACCAATTGACCACACAACAGCTTTGGCTGCCGAAGAGTTAAACCTCGATACAACTGTTTGCGCCCTCAACGGAGGCGAGGACTACGAATTGCTTTTCACCGTTGACCTAAAAGATTACGACCGATTGAAGGACAATCCTGCCATCCGCGTGATTGGTCACATTACCGATAAAGGCGATGGATACAACCTAGTTTCTCACGACCAGATCATTCCGCTTACGGCTCAAGGCTGGAAGCATTTGGAGTAGTTCTGCACGACAAATCGGAAACGACATGATTAAAATAAACTGGTCAAAATTCAAGAATGAAAGAGGCACCGCCCTCCTCCTCGTTGATCTTTTTATGGTCAATCTGGTGGTCATTAACCTGCTTTACATATTGGTAGAGTGGAACTTCACCATCAATTTTATTAACACTTTTCTGCTAGAGCAGGTTCCTAGCTTCCATGCTTGGTACGATACTCATCTGCACGAAAATTTCTATTGGTACGACCTGTTTTTTGTGGCTATTTTTATTACCGAGTTTTCAATTCGTTGGTTCTTGGCCGTTTATCATAACCATCATCACAAGTGGTTCTTCTATCCTTTTATCCATTGGTACGATGTGCTTGGTTGTCTTCCGCTTGGCCAGTTTAGGGTTTTGCGGATATTCCGGATTGCGAGCATGGTTTTGCGCCTGCACAAAATGGGCGTTATCAACCTAAAGGACTCCTATTTCTTTCGGATCTATAAGCGTTATAGCGCGGTGATTGTGGAGGAGATCTCCGACCGTGTGGTGGTAAACGTGTTGGAGGGCGTTCAGGACGAATTGAAGCATGGAACTCCTGTTGCCAGCCGCATCATTTTGGAAGTGATTAGGCCACAGAAAGAGGTGCTTGTAGAGTGGCTTTCGAGTAGGATTACCGCAGCCAGCGAGCAGCATTACGAACGCCATCAAGAACAACTTAGAGCATACGTTAACAGGAAAGTGGCCGATGCGGTGAGGAACAATCCTGAGGTGAAAGACATTGCGGCCATTCCGTTGGTAGGCAGCACCATCACCAACAAACTCGAAAAAGCAGTTGCAAGCATCACCTATTCTGTGGTAGAAGGCATAATGCTAGACATTAGCAGTCCGGAAAACACGAAGGTAATTAGCGAATTGGCCGATGTGACCATGGATATGATGCTTTTAGAGCAGCAAGACGAAGAACTTAACAAGATGAGCGTGGAGATGATTAATCAGAGTATAGAAATCATCAAGGATCAGGTTAAAATAAAGCGTTGGCAGGAAGAAGACCGTTCGTAAGCCGCTTTTTTCAGTAAAATCTTTAATGATAGTCCGTTATCTTGACACTAGTTTTAGACTGGGGCGGTTATTATTTTCTGGAAGATGGCGTTTTCAAGGTATTTACGGTTCAGTTTGAATCAGAATTCGTCAATAGGCCCTTTGAAAACTACAATATTCTAGATTGAACATAAGAAAGCCACAGAAACACAGAAGGCACTGAAGGTTTCACAGAAATATACACTTCCTTTTTTCTGTGTTTCTGTGGCTAAAAACATGTTTTTTTTGTGCTTGTAAAGTCTATACACCATAGTTGCAGGCCATCTGTTGTGGCAACTTTACGGACTATCATTAAATCTTTTTACCTCAGTCTTTCGGTGGTTGATAGAAGATAATGAGCTGAATAAGTACAGCAATGATGGCCAAGGCCAAAAGCTCTACACGCGATAAGAATGAGTTTCTGTCGAGTGAAGCTTGAGCACCTCTTTGGAGATTTCGACCTTCTTCTTGTTGTATGGCAGAAAGCCTATCTAGCGTTACACGTATCTGCTTTTCGGTTTCTAGCAGTGCTTGGTCCGAAACCCGCTCACTTTTAGCCTCAGTGGTAAGTGCTGAAGATATGGCAACGAGGTTCTTCAATTGTCGTTGCAACCGCTCAAATAAACGAGTCTCTTCTTTGGTCAGTTGTGTCTTTCCATATTCGTCAAGAAGCGAATCTAACCGGGCAAGTTCGACCGAGTTAGTCAATCCCTCATATCTAATAAGATGCACCTTATCACGCACAACCGCATTTGCCTGATAAAGATAATGTTGAGCCATCACGCGGTCTTCGTAAACCGATGTGACTTTCTTTTGAACGGTCTCAAAATGATGTTTGTCTATACGATTTGTGCCGAGGACTAGAAGAAATACCAATAAAAAGCCTGCAGCAGCTCTAATTTTACCAAATTGTTTCATGCTGTGTAGATTAAGGTTATTAATGTGCAGAAACAACACTCAAACCTGAGCAATGTTGTTCGCTGCTTTTTTCGCGGTCAGTTAACGAGGCTAAAGTACGAGAGATTGGATTATAGTAGACTACGTTAAAGACCCTCTAGCACAGGGCAGGCCCACCTTAGTTCAAGGACAAACATGTTTTCAGCTACAAATGCACAGATTTTGGTGGCTCTACTTCTTCATTTCTGTCAAAAATCGCGTTGTAACGTGAGGTACTATTGACCTCGTTTCATCTACGGTAGTTGGTTATTTAAAAACGCATTGCTAAAACGCTTCTGGTAAAACTTTTGTATTATTTGTTGCTTTACCCCATTAAAAACAAGGAGGAATAGGTAATATTTGCAAAAATAAAATCCAAACGTCATGATAATAGGGGTCCCTAAGGAAATAAAGAACAATGAAAGCCGAGTGGCACTAACACCAGCAGGTGCGCACGAATTTATTCGAAGGGGTCACAAGGTCTTGATTGAAACCTTTGCTGGCGATGGCAGCGGTTTTCCAGACGAGGACTACCGAGTAGTTGGAGCAAAGATTTTGGCCACAGCCGAAGAGGTTTGGGCCAAGGCCGAAATGATTATGAAGGTGAAGGAGCCAATTGCTGAAGAATACGCTAAGTGTCGAGAAGAGCAGCTCATTTTCACTTATTTCCACTTTGCGTCAAGCAAACCATTAACACATGCCATGATTGCGAGTGGCTCGGTATGCTTGGCTTACGAAACGGTAGAAAAGGCCGATAGGTCGCTGCCATTACTTATTCCAATGTCTGAAGTGGCAGGTAGAATGGCAATTCAAGAGGGAGCGCGCTACTTGCAGAAACCAGTTAAAGGTCGTGGTGTATTGCTTGGAGGTGTACCAGGAGTTGCCCCAGGGAAAGTGTTGATTCTTGGTGGTGGCATTGTAGGAGTTCAAGCCGCAAAAATGGCTGCAGGTTTGGGAGCTCACGTTACCATTTTGGATGTAGATCTTCAGCGATTGAGACGCATCAACGACATTATGCCGCACCACGTGGTGACTGAATTCAGCAGCGAATACAACATCCGAAAGCTCGTTCAAACACACGATTTGATTGTTGGAGCCGTACTGATTCCAGGAGCGAAAGCCCCGAAACTGGTAACGAGAGACATGCTTAAAACCATGCGGCCAGGAACAGTGATTGTGGACGTAGCGGTAGACCAAGGTGGTTGTGTTGAAACCTGCATGCCAACTACACACGAAAACCCGGCTTTTATTGTTGATGATGTGGTTCATTACTGCGTGGCCAACATGCCGGGAGCTGTTCCTTGTACTTCCACAATTGCGCTTACAAATTCAACCTTGCCTTATGCGTTGCAGCTCGCAGATAAGGGCTGGAAGAAAGCTTGCTCCGATAGCGAAGAATTGAAGAAAGGCCTAAATGTGGTAAACGGAGACGTGGTTTACAAAGGCGTAGCAGAAGCGTTTGACCTTCCGTTTGTAGATGTTGAAGGAGTGCTTTCTGAAGGAGTTTTAGCCTAAACAGCTACCGAAATAACGGTCACATCATCCACCTGTTCTTCAGAAACTTTGTTGTACTCGGAGATTACTACGAGTACAACAAAGTTTCTCGAAAGCGACATCTGACCGATGGTTTCTCGCATTCGTTTGCTACCCATTTCGCACTAAAGATAAACAGTTCCGTTTGTCCAGACCCCGAGCATCCCCTGCCTCATTTCGTTACTTTTGCACCTTAGAAATCCACGATGAGTGACGCTATAAAGCACGAGTGCGGAATTGCAATGGTCCGATTGCTGAAACCCCTTCAGTATTACAAGGACAAATACGGAACAAGTTTTTATGGGCTGAATAAAACCTATCTCCTCATGGAGAAACAGCACAACCGTGGGCAAGACGGTGCTGGTTTGGCCAACATTAAGTTGGATATGGAACCAGGCAAGCGCTACATCAGCCGTCAGCGATCCAATTCGTCCACTCCTATCAAAGATGTGTTTGCGCATATCAATGGGAGGTTTGAAGAAGAGTTCAAAGAAAACCCAGAACACATTCAAGACCCCGAATGGTTGAAGCAGAATCTGCCTTTTACGGGCGAATTGTTTCTTGGTCATTTGCGTTATGGCACACATGGCGGCAACAGCATAGAGCATTGCCACCCGTTTCTTCGTCAGAACAACTGGATGACACGGAATCTCGTGTTGGCCGGCAACTTCAACATGACCAACGTGGATGAGCTTTTCCAGCAGTTGGTAGAGATAGGTCAGCACCCGAAAGAGAAGGCAGATACCGTTACGGTTTTGGAGAAGATTGGTCATTTCCTAGATGAAGAGAACGACAGATTGTATTACGATTTTAAGCAGAAAGGATATTCAAAGGCAGACGCCACCACGCAGATTGCGCAGAACATTGATGTGCAACGGATTTTGGTGGAGTCGGCCAAGAAATGGGATGGAGGTTATGCCATTGCCGGCATGATGGGCCATGGCGATGCCTTTGTGATGCGCGACCCAGCCGGCATCCGTCCAGCACACTGGTATCAAGATGATGAAGTGTTGGTGGTTGCTAGCGAACGCCCGGCCATTCAAACCGCTTTCAATTTGAGGTGGGAAGACGTGAAGGAAATCCAACCTGGATATGCGCTAATTATTAAGAAAGACGGAACAGTAAGCGAAAAGAAATTCCGCGAGCCTTTGGAGCAGAAATCATGCTCCTTTGAGCGTATTTATTTCTCTCGCGGCAGCGATAAGGATATTTATCAGGAACGAAAAGAATTAGGTCGATTAATTGTAGAGCCAGTGCTTAAAGAACTGGATTACGATACCAAGAACACCGTTTTTTCCTTCATTCCGAACACAGCCGAAACCTCTTTCTACGGAATGGTGAAAGGCGTGGAGGATTACATCAATACGGTCAAGATTCGTAAGATTTTGGACGGCAAACGCTCGCTCGATGCCGAGCAGGTCCGTGAGGTATTGAACATGCGCGCACGGGTAGAGAAACTCACCATCAAGGATGCAAAACTCCGAACCTTCATTACGGATGATGTGCATAGAGACGACCTCGTTTCGCACGTGTATGACATCACTTACGGAACAGTGAACCGTGGCGAGGACAACGTGGTGCTTATCGATGATTCCATCGTTCGCGGCACCACCTTGCAGCAATCCATTCTCCGAATTGTGGACCGCTTGGGCCCAAAGAAAATCATCATCGTTTCCAGCGCACCGCAGATCCGTTACCCCGATTGCTATGGCATTGACATGGCCAAGTTGGGCGATTTCATGGTCTTTAAAGCGGCCATCGAACTGCTGAAAGACACCATGCAGACCAACATCTTGGATGATGTGTACGAAAAGGCCAAAGCGCAGATGGAACTACCGCTCGAAAAGACCATCAATGTGGTGAAAGAGATCTATCGTCCGTTCACTGCCGAGCAATTGTCAGACAAGTCTGCCGAGATCATTTCTCCTACCAACATCAATGCAGAAGTAAAGCTCATTTTCCAATCCATCGAAGGACTGCACTCGGCTTGCCCCAACCATTTGGGCGATTGGTACTTTACAGGAAACTACCCCACCCCGGGCGGCAATCGCGTGGTAAACCGCGCCTTTATCAACTACATGGAAGGCAAGAATGTGAGGGCTTATTAGGCGATTCTTCTTCTGCTAAGATTGCGGGCTGAATGATGAATGGTCAGAATATCCACTCGGTCTTTAGTTACAACTTTATAGATGATCCGGTAGCTGCCTTCAAAGATCTTCCGTATTTAATCAGTCTTAATCTCTGGGACGGCTCTACCTGCAAGACGATTTGTCTTCAGCAATTGCGTTTTCGTTTTGATCCGTTTTACTTGAAGGTCAGCATATTTGGCTGAGTCCTTGGCGATGTGTTCGCGAATGCTCTTGAGATCCGAAACTGCCTGCGAAGTCCAGTTTACTCGGTCCATTGTTTGATTTCTGCATCCAATTCTTCTTACGAAAGAATCTTATTTGCTTTCGACTGTTGGTCTCCACGGTCAATCTTGTCAAGAAGCAAAAGGTGATCAATCAATTCATCCAAAGTGAATTCTGACGGAAGATGATCTAACGATTCTGTGATTTTCTTTTTCGTGAGCATGATAAGCAGCGTTTGTTCAAATGTACAATTTTCCAAAGCTGCCGACCAAGGGTGTTGAAAACCGCGCCTTTATCAACTACATGGAAGGCAAGAATGTGAGGGCTTTCTAAAAGCGATTAACTTTTAGTAATTAGCAGTTAGTTTAAAAGCAATTTCCCGCTTTCAATCATTCGGTTTTCAAAGGTGATAGAATAGAGGTAAGCCCCAGTTGTAAGCCCATCGGTCGGCTAAACACCAGCCGACCTTGTGAATCCCACGGTTCAAACGTGTATGGAAGAATTTCATCCTTCGTCTGTTGATTCGTTGAATATTCTTCCGTTTATCAGACCATCAACTTTTTTCCTTTTCCCGTTTACCACTCTCCGTCTTCCATTTCACATCCCCAAACCCCTGTTCCTCAACATCCCCAATCTAATATCTTTACCTTTACAGCTATTATTGATTACAATTAGTTGAAAAAGAAGAAAAAAGGATTAGGCAAAAAACGCGGCCCGTCCATATCAGTGTTCCAAGAGCCTATTTTGGAAACCATGCGTAAAAGTCCCGACCGGGCACTCAATTACAAACAGATAGCCAAGCGACTTGGCATTACCGATAATCAGGAGCGCAACGACCTTGCGCAAACGCTCAACCGCATGAAGAATGACGGTATGCTGCGCGAGATAGAGCGAGGTCAATACCGACTGAAACAAGCACCACCGCCAAAACTCATCGGCAAGGTTGACATGACAAGCACGGGAGCAGCCTATGTCACTGTAGAAGGCTACGAGCGAGACATCTACATTTCGCCCCGCAAAGTGCGTCAAGCCCTACCAGGCGATATTGTGAAGGTTCATGCCTACGCAACCAACCATGGCAGTCGGACAGAAGGCGAGATTGTTGAAGTTATAGAGCGAGCCAAGGAAACTTTCGTGGGTACGCTCACCATTAACACTACCAGCAAGGTGGCTTTTGTGGTGCCCGACAATCAGAAAATGCCGGTCGATTTCTTCATCCCATTGGGCGAAATGCTGCGTGCCAAGGATGGCGACAAGGTTATTGTGAAAATGACCGAATGGCCAGAAAGAGCCAAGAATCCGATAGCCCATGTTATCACCGTTCTTGGTCGTCCGGGCGAAATGGAAACAGAGATGCACTCCATATTGGCCGAGTTCGATTTCCCACTTTATTTCCCTGAGAATGTGGAGAAGGATGCCGAGCGCATTCCTGAAGTAATTTCTAAAGAAGAGATTTCCAAAAGGCGCGACTTCCGCGGCATCACCACCTTTACCATCGACCCCGATGATGCGAAGGATTTTGATGATGCCCTGTCCATCCAAAAGCTGAAAAATGGCAATTGGGAGATAGGGGTTCACATTGCAGACGTGTCGCATTACGTGCAACCCGGTTCCGCATTGGACGAGGAAGCTGTGAAACGTGCTACATCCGTGTACTTAGTGGATAGGGTTATTCCCATGCTTCCAGAAAAACTTTCCAATAAGGTTTGCTCCCTCCGCCCGAACGAAGAAAAGCTCGTTTTTTCTGCCGTGTTTGAGATGGATGAGAAGGCTAAGGTCATCAAGGAATGGTTTGGCCGCTGCATTATCAATTCAGACCAACGCTTTACGTATGATGATGCTCAGAATCTTATCGAAGGAGGCGAAGGTCCGCTGAAGGATGAGGTGCTTACTATGCACGGACTTGCCCAACAACTTCGCGCCAAGCGTTTTGAGAATGGCGCCATCGCCTTTGAAAAGGAAGAGGTCAAGTTCCGATTGGATGAAGAAGGAAACCCGATAGAGGTCTATCTGAAACAATACAAGGACAGCAACAAGCTCATTGAAGAGTTTATGCTACTGGCAAACAAGCAGGTGGCCACAGTTATAGGCAGACCGAAGCAAGGAATGGCCAAAACATTCGTCTACCGTATTCACGATAATCCGGTTCAGGAACGGCTGGAAACACTCGTAACCATTGCCGCCCAGTTGGATTACAAGGTTGAGCTGGGTCCAAGACGGATAGTTACCGATTCGCTCAATAAGCTCCTAGCCGACATCAAAGGAAAAGGAGAGGAAAACATGCTCAGTACCATGGCTATACGTTGCATGGCAAAGGC
>JBDNJH010000115.1:0-2689 GCA_041687875.1 Flavobacteriales bacterium
AAAGGACAAAAGGTGCTAGAACATCTCAAAACAATTCTTGGAGAGATTCGCATTGAGGATTTCGATATTCCTTACACGGCCATTGCCACAGATGTACGAACCAAGGAGGAAATTTGGATGCGAACTGGAGACCTTTACACAGTAATCCGAGCGTCATCGTCTATTCCTACATTAATGATGCCTTCCAAATTAAATGAACGGTTGCTAATAGATGGAGGCGTGCTCAATCCATTGCCATTAGAACCACTAATGCCAAAAATTACCGATTTGGTTGTGGCTGTGAATATCAACGCTAATGCAGAAAATCACGTTCGCCATCGCGAAGTTTTGTTGTCTTCTGGCTTAGATAAATTGATAGACCCCAACGAGGAAGAAACAATGGCTTACACCAGCCGAATGGTGAATAGTGTGAAGGGTTGGTTGAACATGACTAAATCACCAGAAGTAGATGCCGTTCAAGAATCGACTCTTAATTATTTAGGAATGCTGAATAAGACATACGATTTTATGCAAGATCGCATGTGCGAACAGAGCATTGAGATTCATAAACCAGATATCGTGGTTAACATTCCACGAACCGTAGGCGCAACCTTAGAGTTTTATCGTGCCAAGGAAATGGTAGAAGAAGGGAGAATTGCAGCCAAGAAGGCAATTGCCAATTGGAAACTGAAACAACTGGTACAATGACACTCATTATCGTCATCATAACAGCGTTGGTTTCGTTTGCAGCTTTCCAGAATCGGGAACTGATGGCGAAGCTCATGTTCAACGCCTATCTGGTTAAGCATTCCAACCAATGGTATCGGGTGGTAACGCACGCCTTTATTCATGGCGGCTGGATGCATCTCGGCATCAACATGTGGGTGCTATGGCTCTTTGGAGGCATTGTAGAAGCTTCGTTTGATGCGTATAGAGGCAGCCTTGGGGTAGTTATTTACGCTGCACTTTATTTGGGAGGAATACTCTTTTCAACCTTGCCTTCCTACGCCCGAAATCAGGATAATTTTAGCTACAATTCGTTGGGAGCAAGTGGTGCAACTGCAGCCGTGCTGTTCTCGGCCATTTACTTCAATCCCACAATGAATTTGTATATCATGTTCATCCCCATTCCTATTCCAGCGGTCATTTTCGGAATCGCTTATTTGGCGTTGGAATGGTATCAGGATAAAAAGTCTAACGACAATATTGCCCACGATGCACATTTCTGGGGAGCAGCTTTCGGGTTTGTCTTCTCCATACTAATGGCACCCGACCGTATGACAGGTTTTATTGAAGAAATCACGTATCGTTTTATGGGATGAAAAAAGCGTTGTTTCTCGACAGGGATGGCGTTCTGAACAGAGAACGTGGAGAGTATACTTATTCTATAGAAGATTTTGAAATGTTGCCAGATGTGGCGAAAGCACTAAAATTGGCGAGCGAAAAAGGATACTTACTCATCGTTATTTCCAATCAGGGAGGAATTGCCAAAGGCATTTTTAACCAAGAACGCGTTGAGCTATTGCACCGAATGGTGGCAGAAAAGTTGGCAACGTCAGGCGTTCATTTTGATGAGATTTACTACTGCCAACATCACAACGAAGTTGGCTTATGCCTGTGCCGAAAACCTAATTCCTTGATGTTAGAAAAAGCGATTGCTCGCTTTAATATTGATGTTGCCAATTCGGTGATGATAGGCGATAGTCAGCGAGATATGGATGCTGCAGCCAAGGTTGGTGTTAAAGTTTTTTTGATTGAATCGAATAGTGGGATTTTGAAAATTGTAGAAAGTCTGAAATGAGCAACTATCTACTCTTCAACGGTGAGTTTCATGTTGATGGAGACGCGCTTCTTCAGGTAACAAATCGTGGTTTTTGCTACGGAGATGGTTTCTTCGAATCTATGCGCGTTTCAAACGGGAAAGTCTCTTTTGTAAAAGGCCATTGGCACCGATTGGTGCGCGTTTGCAAATTCCTCAGAATTCAGATACCAGAAACGCTTACAGAGCAGAGTTTCAACGAATATGCCTTGGCGTTGGCACATCGAAACGGCTTTGCAAATGCCCGCATCCGTTTTCAAGGTTATAGGATGGGCGAAGGACGTTATGCACCAGAAAACAATATTCTTGGTTGGTCCATGGTGTGTCAGGAGTTGGAGACCTCAGCATACACGCTCAATAAGAACGGGCTGCATGTGGCTTTCTGCACTACGCATTCTATCAATCCTGCGCCACAGAGTTCGTTCAAATCGAGCAATTCGCTGCCGTATGTCATGGCCAGCATGTTTGTGGCCGATAATAAGTTAGACGATTGTTTCCTTCTCGACCCTAAAGGATTCGTTGCAGAAGCAACGGGTTCTAATGTGTTTCTCTTAAAAGAAAATGAATTGATTACTCCCAATCTTATTCATGGAGGCGTGGCGGGTGTTATGCGCTCCGTGGTTATGAAAGAAGCCGCTGCGCTCGGATGGAAAACAACCGAGGCCCTTGTTTCTAAGAATGATGTGCTTGCGGCCGATGAGTGTTTTCTCTCCAATGCCGCACGTGGCATTCAATGGGTTGGAGCAATCGAAAAGAAGCGTTTTTACAAGCGAGGAGCAGAGAAACTGACCGCGCATATCAATTCGAAATACGAATTAGTTGATTAGGGCAATGGCAAAGCCCCATGCTCAATACCACCATAACCCTGCAACGCCTTGCTGCCCGTGGCTA
>JBDNJH010000116.1:0-5188 GCA_041687875.1 Flavobacteriales bacterium
ACGGTTTCAAAATGGTAGAAAGGAATGGCATCGTATCCCGGTAGTTTTTGAGACACATCTAAAGTTGCTGTAGGCACAGGACTCACATTTATAGTAATGGTTCGTTCTGCTGCTTTGCTGCCATTTTCTGTTTTCAGCGTAACCGAATAACTCCCAGGAAGAACATAGGCATGAGATGGCTCAAATGCAAAGCTGTTTGTTCCATCACCAAAATCCCAAACCATGTTTGCTTTTGGGTCGGATGATTGGTTAATGAAGCTCAAATCCGCTCCAACGCAAACCTTCTCAAAGGTTGGAATGAAGTTGGCAACCAGCGGCTGTGCTTCCATTCTGTCAGGAGTTGGCTTTTCGGCTGGAGATGTTGCTTTCTTTTCAGGTTTCGCAACTTCAGAATTAGCAGTTGTTGCTGCATTTTCGGCATCCGCTTCTTTAGCTTCTAATTTTGGCATAGAAACAGCTTCAACCGCTTTTTGAGAATCCACAACCTGAGGTTTTACGGAGTTTGAAACCGTCTTCGATTTCTCGGCCAAAACTGTTGGTTCAGCCAATTCGGAAGAGTTTTCTTCAACCATAAAAGAATGCTTTTCAATAGCTTCTAATTGTTCAACAACGACAGATTCAGACTCGGTTATTTCCTTATCAGCATTCAAATACCACATTGTGGCAACCGAAGTGGCCAATACGGCTACCAGTGCTGCGGCTTTCCAACCAAGTTGACTGCCGCCCGTTGTTGCGCCACCACTTTGCGGAAGTTGTTTTTCAAACTCCGCCCAAGCATTGGCATCATAAGGCATCTCGAAATTATCGAGACTCTCCTTTATTTTACTGTCGAATGGGTTACTCATATTCATGTTTAAAGTCGGTCTGCAAATTGTTTCTTCAATAACTTCCTCATGTTCATCCGTGCCTTGGCAAGGTTAGATTTAGAAGTCCCTACGCCTATTCCCAATTCATCGGCAATTTCCTGATGCGAATAATTCTCCATCACGTAGAGGTTAAAAACCATCTGATATGCTGGAGAAAGTAGTTGCATCGCTTCTATAACGTGTTTTGGTTGAATGGTATCCTCTTCGGGGTCTAAAAATTCATGTTCGTCTTTATCATCTGCCAAATTCAGCACCTTATAGTCGTCATCCGGCACCATATCTTGATGCTTTTTCCGTCTGAACGAATCAATCGCATTATTGGTAAAAATGCGCCTCACCCAGCCTTCAAAAGAACCATCGTTCTTGTATTTTTCGAGGTTTCCGAAAAGCTTGATAAACCCTTCTTGCACCAGTTCTTTACCCTGATCCAGGTCTTTCGTGTACCTCATGCACACACTCAACATCTTCCCATAAAACAATTCATAGATTCTCTGCTGGCTTTTGCGGTCATTTTTCAGACAACCTGCTATAAGGTTCTGGAATTCTTGGTCGGTTGGTTGCACGCAGTCAGATAACGGGGATGAGTTTGTAAGGTTGCCTACCGGTACCTCAATATCACCGCAAGGTAAGAATGAGGGTCAGATGGAAAAGCTGGGTATCCTAAAAAGAATCTCGAAAGTGAATTCCGAGTTCAAGGTTCAAAGTCCAATATCCTGGCACATTGAAATCCCCCATTTGAACTTTTTTTGGGCGCGTCCCCGATAAAAAATCGGGGTCGGGTCGTCCGCTATATCCCCGATAAAAATCGGGGGATGCCGCTTCCACCCCTCGCGCGGCCCTATCTGCCTACATTTGCGCCCCAGAAAGCCAACCATGCAAAAACCAATTTTAAGAGTCCTATCAATAATCATCAATCTTGGATTGCTCCAACTTGCTACAGGATGCAGCCAAGAACCGCGCAAACCCATTGAAGTTGTGTTCTACAATGTGGAAAATCTTTTCGACACAATAGACGACCCAACTATCAACGATAACGACTTCCTTCCAGACAGCGCCAATCATTGGAATACAGAACGCTATGACAAGAAACTAGTCGATTTGGCTAAAGTGCTTACTACCATTTCAGAAGATGGTCTACCAGAAGTAATCGGTGTGTGCGAAATTGAAAACAGAACAGTGGTAGAAGATCTATTCAAGACTGATGCGCTCGGGAAAGTAAAATTCAAAGTCATCCACGAAGACAGTCCAGACGAAAGAGGAATTGACGTAGCACTCGCATACAATTCAGAGCAGCTTTCTGAATTGTATCATGAAAAACTGAATGTTTCCTTCGATTTCGAACCAGAAACCACCACTCGCGATATTCTTTACGCCAAACTACTTTCAGGAAAAGACACGCTTCATTTCTTCGTAAACCATTGGCCATCCAGACGCGGTGGCGAAGAAGCCAGTGAGCCCAAACGACTGCTTGCCGCAACCGTACTTCGCACCAAAATTGACTCAATTCTGACACACAACAAGACCGCCAAGATTATCTGCATGGGCGATTTCAACGACTACCCAAATAACCGCTCCATGACCGAAATAATGAACTGCAAACCGGGAGCAAATCATGGCCTCACCAATCTCACATACAACTTCCACCAAAGTGGTTTGGGCACCTATAGCTATAAGGGCGAATGGGGAATGCTCGATCAATTCATCGTTTCCGATGGCATGCTTTATAGTGCCGAAGGATACGCCACATCAGATTCATCAGTGTCCATTTTCAAAGAAGATTGGCTGATGTATTTTCCAAAAGACGGAAGCGAACCATCACCAAGCAAAACCTATGGCGGACCGAATTACCATGGCGGCTATTCAGACCACCTACCTATCCGCTTAACTCTCCATTGAGACCGAAAAAAAATTGTTGATACCCCACCATCTAAGGGCGGATAATTACGTTCAAGGGTCACTACTTTTGCATTTCAATACCTGAAAAATGAGAGCAATCTATCTTGTACTGTTCGTGATGCTGCTTGCTTCCTGCAAGAAGGACGAGTTACAACAGGGTGAAAACAATCTTTTTTTCGCCAAGTTTCAGATTGGAAACGATACCGTCTACTACGAGGATGGTGAAGAAAACTATGGCAATGGCCCCGGCATTCGTACCTATGAAGATTCTCTTGGCAGGTTGCACAGCGAGTACACCGTTTTCCAACGAAGCGCACTAACTCCTGATTACAATCGCAACGTCATTGGCATTCAAATGGTGAAGTTTCTCACCGACACGCTATTTCCATCTTACAACTTCAGTTTTTCTCTTTTTGATGAAGGAACGTATGGTTTTGGTTCCTACAATCTAGACAGCAGCACCACTGCAGGAATTGATGGTGTGGTTTTCTTCTACGTGGACAACGACAGTGTAACTTGGAGCAGTGATGTTCAATATGGAACTCAAGAAACGTGGTCTGATTTTGCGATTACCTCCCACAAAGCAGTTGAAGAAGTCCAGTTTGGAGCCAAGACCCAAGGAACTTTCAATTGCCGCGTATTCGATGGCTCTGGCGCACACCTTGATTTGAGAAATGGGAAATTTCACGCCCGAACCATTTATCCTCAATAATTTAATAGCATGAAGCAGTACCACGACCTGATGCGCCACGTAATGGAAACCGGAACCGACAAATCGGACCGGACAGGAACTGGTACGCGTAGTGTTTTTGGTTATCAAATGCGGTTCAATCTGAGGGAAGGCTTCCCAGTTGCCACGACAAAAAAGCTGCATTTACGCTCCATTATTCACGAACTTTTGTGGTTCCTGAAAGGAGATAGCAATATCAAATACTTGAAAGAAAACGGTGTTTCTATTTGGGATGAATGGGCAGACGAGAACGGTGAGCTAGGACCTGTTTATGGCGTTCAGTGGCGTTCGTGGCCAACTGCAGACGGAAAAAAGATTGACCAGATTGTGAAACTGATTGACGGAATTAAGAACAACCCAGATTCGAGACGACATATTGTAAGTGCTTGGAATGTGGCCGAAGTAGAAAACATGGCTTTGCCACCGTGCCACACCATGTTCCAGTTTTATGTTGCTGATGGGAAATTGTCTTGTCAATTATATCAGCGAAGCGCGGATATTTTTCTGGGCGTTCCTTTCAATATTGCTTCCTATGCGCTACTTACGTTGATGATTGCTCAAGTCTGCGACCTAGAACCGGGTGATTTCGTACACACATTTGGCGATGCGCACCTCTACTCGAATCACTTAGAACAGGCTGAGTTGCAACTCAGTCGTGAGTTGAGGCAGCTACCAACCATGAAAATCAATCCGAATGTGAAGGATATTTTTGAATTCACATACGATGATTTTGAGTTGGTAAACTATAATCCACATCCAGGAATCAAAGCACCGATAGCTGTTTAATACATACTTTGGCACAATGCTTAGGCAACTTCATATAGAGAATTTCAAGGCGTGGGAAGATTCAGGTGAAATAAGGCTTGCCCCTCTCACTATTTTCTGTGGGAATAACAGTTCTGGCAAATCTTCCATTGCGCAGTTTCTGCTGATGCTGAAACAAACCGTTGAATCGTACGACCGCAAACGGGTACTGCATTTGGGTGATAAGGATTCCAAGATTGATCTCGGCACATACCGTGACATTGTTCATAGGCATGACACGAGCCGAAAATTACGGTTCAAGTTTGAATATGATGCCTTCCCCCCCCTGAAAATAACCGATGCTACAATTGGAACGAAAGATCTTCGACAATTCAGCCAGATAGCTTTTGAGGCCGAAGTAGCGTATGATGAAAAAAAATTCCTCACCGTAAATGATTTGCAATACACGCTTAAGAACGAGAACCCTGTGGATTTCAGGCTTGTTTCTGGTGAAGGGAATAAGTTTGACCTAAAAGCGGATGGTTACACGCTGAAGCGGCAAATGGGCAGGGGATGGAGACTACCACCACCAGAGAATTTCTTCGGGTTTCCAGATGAAGCTGTGGCGTATTATCAGAATACTGGATTTCTTCCTGACCTTTCGTTGTCCATCAAGAATTTGTTTCGGAGCATGTATTACGTTGGCCCGCTGCGTGATCATCCTGAACGGTTCTATCAATTTTCGGGCGATGCCCCTGCCGATGTGGGTGACAGAGGCAAATTGGCCGTAAACGCTCTGCTGGCCGCGAAGGAGGCTGGAAGAAAGATATCGACAGGAGAGAAGAAGAGATATGTTGCCTTTGAGGAGTGGATAGCGCGATGGCTCAAGGAAATGCGATTGATTCATAGCTTTAAGGTTGTTCCTATTGCCCTAGGAAGGAAAGAATATGAG